>CAKZOY010000254.1 GCA_937138275.1 uncultured Chloroflexota bacterium | reverse complement strand
GGTTAGGTTCATCTATGCCTCCTTAGCGAATATCTTGCGCAGGATGAAATAAGCCACCAGCGAGATGAGAAACGCGGGGACGGAAGCGCCGAGTCCCGGCGCGTAGCGGGTGATGACCTGGTATCCCACTACTCCCAGCAGCCAGGCCAGCACCGCCCAGACGTTCAAGCCACCCCGGTACCAGTAGCGACCTGCCGGGCGATAGAGTTCTGGGATGTCGTACTGGCGTCGGCGCAGCAGGAAATAATCCGCCACCAGGACGCCGAAGAGCGGCACAAACACCGAGCCGATCAGGAGTAGGAAGTGCTCATACTGAGCAATGGGCACCGTCACCGCCAGGAGGAAGCAGATGACACCGACGGCGACGGTCAGCCACCACTGGCGGGCGCGCGGGACGAGGTTCTGCCCAGAGACGGCAGCAGAGTAGATGTCGGCGAAGCCGTTGTCGGTCTCGTCCACCAGGATGAGCAGGAGCGCCAGCCATCCCCCGGTCACGCTCAGAATGGCCGGGATCAGGTCGGCGGTCTGGAGGGCTAGGACGAAGAGGGCGCCCAGGGCGTAGAACCAGATATTGGCGATGGTGTAGCCCAGGAGCGTGCCCCAGAAGGCCGGCCCGGCCCGTCGGGCAAAGCGACTGTAGTCCGCCGCCAGGGGCATCCAGGAGATGGGCATCGCCACGACCAGGTCCACCGCCAGCCAGAAGGGCAGCTCGCCGGTTCCGGGGGCGCGCAGCAGTTGCCCCACGTCGTAATTCCGGAACAGGTAGACCGTGAGGTAAATGGAGATACCGTAGACCAGCCAGATGGCGAACTTTTCTATCCACTGGCGGACGACCGCCAGCGGCCCGCCCAGAGCCAGGAGCGTGCACCACAGGGCGATGAGAAACGCCCAGAGGGGATAGGCGGAGAATCCGAAGAGTTTCTGGACGATGGCATCCACGGCCTGGCCCATAATGATGACCTCAAAGGCGCCCCAGCCGATCAGTTGGACAATGTTGAGGACGGTGGGAAGGTAGGAGCCGCGGATGCCCAGGAGGGGACGAAGCATTACCATAGAAGGGATTGCGTGATCGCTGCCGACAATCCCGGCCAGAGCCAGCAGCAGACTGCCGACGACGGAACCGACGAGAATAGCCAGCAGCGCCTGCCCCAGCCCCAGGCCCGGAACCAGCAGGGTGCCGGCCAGGAGAACCAGCAATCCTACTCCCAGGCTGGACCAGAGGGCGAGGTAATCCAGGAAACCCAGAATGCGGTGAGATGAGGGGACTGGCTCTATGCCCCATTCGGGCGGCGCTTGAAGTTTCATCGTTCACCTCCTAGATTTAGACTTGGATTCCCCAGGGGTGAGCCAGTTCGCCGGGCATCCCGGTAGTTCCCGGTGGCAACCGTTGGTTGGAGGACGGCCTTAAACAAAAAGGCCGTCCCAGCGCGGGACGGCCTGCATAGTCTTCCACAGGTCTTCCCTCCCTCCGCTGGCATGATCCAGGTCAGGTTCAAAGGGTCGGCGTCGGTGGCATTTGCCGCGGACGCCCTCTCAGCCCGGCTCACCCGGACTCCCCTGGGAAGTTTGGGTTGTAAAGGGTTCGCTGACGAGTCGTTCAGGCTGGGGGCGGAGGATTCGAACCCCCACACGCAGATCCAGAGTCTGCTGTCCTACCCTTAGACGAGCCCCCAGAGCGGTTTTATTTTACCACGTTTCCTCAATCTGGCAAGTGTTGGCCTGGCTCTGTTCAGACTTCGTGCACGCGGGGGCTGGGGTCTTTAGCCCCTCTCATCCCCCCGGCTGAAGGGGGCAGGGGGAGGGGTTTGATAAATCCGGTCTACGAATCTGAATCCCCAAACGCAATCGGTATAACTTTCCATGGAATTGAAATGCACCCTCCACCTGGGCTTGCGCAGCAATTTGCCCCGCATAGGAAAGGGGTGGTCTCTTTTTTCACGGGCGCGCCGCTCCCCCGAAATGATTTGCTGCACAAGACCTCCACCTTTGAAGAAATACACTCTCTGGGATTGATGTGGTATAATATCAGTTGAAACTGCGCTGGGGGGAGCGCTTCGGGTTGGGCAATTGCCTGCGCGGTCGCTGGGGCGGTTTCCGCGGAGGTGGACGCCCGGCCGTAAGCCCTTGAGGGGGCGATTTCAATCGCTCTACTGCGCTGGTCGTTGTAAAAAGCCCAGCAGGAGGCAACTCTTAAACCGAGGCATTTTGATGAAGAAGAAAAAAACACATGAAGAGGTCATACAACTGGTGGAGCGGGGAGTTGCCGCCGCGCGTGCCGAGCGCATGGAAGAGGCGGAGGAACTGCTTCGGCAAGCCGTTGCCCTGGACCCCGACAACGAACGGGCCTGGCTCTGGCTGAGCGCTGTTGTGGAAGGCATTGACGCCCAGCGGGAATGCCTGCAGCGGGTGTTGAAAATCAACCCATCCAATTCCTTTGCCCGCAGCGGGCTTGCTTTCCTCTCCCATCTGCGGGAAGGATACGAATATCTGGCTGTCCGCGCCCCGTGGATGGCCGGAGTAGAGGACACTCGCACCCCCCTGGAACGGTTGCCAGCTCAGCGATGCCCCCGATGCCACCATCGGAATCCTGGTTGGGCGTATGTATGTACGCGTTGTGGTGCTCCTCTCCAGCGGACAGACGTAAGGAAGGCCGTCCAGCAAGAAATGCGGGCAACCAGTTATCCGTCCGTGGCTCGCGCATGGGCAGGTGCGGCGATTCTGGACCCGGAACTGGCATTTGCCTCCGAAATGCGTCTCGCTTCCCCTATGCGCTCCTTTTTCGTTATTGCCCTCGGATCCATCGCCCTGACGCTGGCGCGCTGGATGGGTACCCTGGCACTGGCGGCATTGTATTCCCGTGCTCTACCCCTGGGCATGGTCAATCAATTATCGGTGACCTTCATTTTTGATTTCATCGGTCTGTTGATTGGGGCGCTTCTGGTCTGGATCGGATTGGGTACGATCACCGAGAGCATTGCTCGTTCCCGCGGAGGAAGGGCCCCTTCGCACGTCCACTACTACTTGATCGCCGTCGCCATCTCATCCTGGTTGTCTATCGCCGGGGTACTGGTCCTGATCGGCTGGGCAGTGGCCTCCCTCTTCCCGATCCCGGAGAGATGGGTTCTGGCTGGAATGGGCGGTGTGCTCTTCCTCTACGCAGTGATGCTGGTTGTGCAGGCCGTCCGTACTGCCCACTACCTGCGGCCGGGAAGTGAGGTCTTCTCCATCAGCCTCATTATGCTGGCTGCCGTCGGTCTTTACGTGCTCTTGATGGGGATCGTTCCCCCGGATTGGCAGAATGTCCTTTTGAGTGTCGTCCGGACACTGATGCTCCCGATGCAGGGCGGATAGGAGAGCGGGATGGTCGTCACGCGGGAGTTGACTCTTTCCACCCATGGAAACGGAGATGTACAGGACATCACGGCCGAGATCGGCCGCCTGCTGCGGGAATCCGGGTTGCGGGACGGCATTGTCACCGTCTTCTGCCCCGGCTCCACCGGAGCGCTGACCACCATAGAGTACGAAGACGGCGTCATCGCTGACCTGCAACAGGTGCTGGACCAGATTGTCCCCCCGGACCGCCCGTACCGCCATCACCTGCGCTGGGGCGACGACAACGGCCATGCCCACATCCGCGCTGCCCTTATGGGGCCGTCTATTACCATCCCCTTTGTGGATGGGCGCCTGACGCTGGGCACCTGGCAGCAGGTGGTCTTCTGCGACTTTGACACCCGGCCGCGCACCCGTCGGCTGATTGTCCAGATAATGGGGGAGAAATGAAATCCTATTCATCTCAGACAACGCTCATCCAGGGCGGGACTCTCGTCACTCCGGAAGGAACTCTGGAGGCCGACCTGCTGGTCCAGGGAGAGCGGATCCGGGCCATCGGTCGGGGGTTGCCGGCCGCGCCGGATACCATAGTGATAGAGGCCGATGGCCTGCTGGTCCTGCCCGGTGTCATAGATAGCCACACCCACATCGCCCTGGACACCGGCATCTACCGCACCCCCGACGACTGGTATATAGGGACGCGCGCCGCGGCTTGTGGGGGCGTCACCACGGTGGTGGACTTCGCCACCCAGTTCCCCGGCCAAACGCTGCGCCAGGCGGTGGAGGCCCGCCTGGAGGAGGCGCAAGATGCAGTGATAGACTACACCTTCCACGTGATGGTCACCGACCTCCCTCCGGGCCGGGAGGGCGAACTGACGGTCCTGGCCGAACTGGGCACCCCCAGCATCAAACTGTACACCACCTACCGCCCCAACTATTACGCCGATGACGCGACCGTTCTGCGTTTGATGGAGACCGCGGCCCGTTTGGGGAT
>CAKZOY010000253.1 GCA_937138275.1 uncultured Chloroflexota bacterium | reverse complement strand
GATTGCAGATTGCAGATTGCGAATTCAGATGGCGCGCAGGCGACGGTATTCGGCAACGAGGGCGGGATCGTCCAGCGCCTGCTCAAACTGTTGCAACCAGTTCAGGACGTAGGCGTCGTCCAGGGCGTCTCCCTGCCGCCGAATGATGCTGGCCGCATCCTCCCGGTCCCGGGGACGGGTGGAAATCAGTTTGTAAATCAGCAGGTCCTCGGCACTGCAGACGTCCACCGAAAGCCCGGGCGCAACTTCCATCGACCGGGCGCGCCGAATCACCTCGGTGTCAAACTCCGTATCGGAGAGCAGAAGGTCCAGGCGCGTATCCCATCGGTCCTTCACAAAGAGGAATCCGAAATGGGTCAGCGTCTGCAACGGGTCTTCCGAAAAGGCCACATACTCCGTTCCCAAAGCCTCCAGCAGACGGCTTGCCTCTTCTCGCCCTACCAGCACTCGCACATCCACATCCCGCGTGGAGCGGGGCTCCCCCCATACGCTCAACGCGATCCCGCCGACAGCGGCCGAGGGGATACCAGCCTCCCGCAGTCGTTGCTGAAGGTGAACAAGGGACTCCAGGAGTTTATCCACGCTGCTCCTTCATCCACTCGGCCAGGCGGAGGAGCCGCCGCTGGAGTTCCGCCAGGTAGGCCATCCGATCGGGCCGAAAAAGCGCCTCGGTCTGAAGGTACTGGGGTTCCAGTGCCCGCTGCAACTCCAGATACTGCGCCACGCTCTCCTGGACGGTCATCTGACGCAAGAGGCGCGTCTTCTCCGCCTCCAGCGCGTCCCATCCTTCGCGAATCCGCTTCAGAGAATTCATCTTATCCCTGCTAAAATGGGCAGGAGTTCAGGTTATACGGCCCATTCCTTCCGCATCGGGTTGGGCCCCTTCTCCTTCAGGTACTGGGTCATCTGGGCGACGGTGTCGGCGAATCGCTGGCCTTCCGAGGCAGAAATCCAGCGCAGCCAGACCCGATCCTCGTCTATGCCGGCCTGCTTGAGGATTTCCTTGAGGGCGATGATTCGCCGCCGGGCCTTGTAGTTGCCGGATTGATAGTGACAGTCGCCCGGATGGCAGCCGCCAATGAGGACACCATCCGCCCCGTCCAGCAGCGCTTTCAGGACGTAAGTGGGGTCCACCGACCCGGAGCACATCAGGCGGATGATGCGCACGTTGGGCGGGTACTGGATGCGGGACGTTCCCGCCAGGTCGGCGCCGGTATAGGTACACCAGTTGCAGAGAAAGGCGACGATTTTCGGTTCAAAGCCGTTGTCGGTCATTGAGCCTCCTGTAGTATGGAGTAAGGAGTAGGGAGTAGG
>CAKZOY010000252.1 GCA_937138275.1 uncultured Chloroflexota bacterium | reverse complement strand
TGCAGCCCGCCCGCAGCGATGGCCTCCACCCCGCTCGTCAGCCCGCTCACATCCACCGGGGTGGTGCTGGAGTCCGTTGTGCCGTCGCCCAGTTGACCGGACCAGTTGTCTCCCCAGCACTTGACGCCGCCGGTGTCGGTCAGCGCACAGGTGTGGTATCCGCCCGCGGCGATGGCCCTCACCCCGCTCGTCAGCCCGACCACATCCACCGGGGTGGTGCTGTTCGTCGTCGTGCCGTCGCCCAGTTGACCGTACCCGTTGGCTCCCCAGCACTTGATGCCGCCGGTGTCGGTCAGCGCACAGGTGTGGTATTCACCCGCGGCGATCGCCACGACCCCGTTCGTCAGCCCGACCACATCCACCGGGGTGGTGCTGTTCGTCGTCGTGCCGTCGCCCAGTTGACCGTACCCGTTGGCTCCCCAGCACTTGATGCCGCCGGTGTCGGTCAGCGCACAGGTGTGGTATTCACCCGCGGCGATCGCCACGACCCCGTTCGTCAGCCCGACCACATCCACCGGGGTGGTGCGGATCGTCTGTGTGCCGTCGCCCAGTTGACCGTACCAGTTGTTTCCCCAGCACTTGACGCCGCCCGCAGTGGTCAGCGCACAGGTGTGGTATTCACCCGCGGCGATCGCCACGACCCCGCTCGTCAGCCCGCTCACATCCACCGGGATGGTGCGGTTCGTCCGTGTGCCGTCGCCCAGTTGACCGTACCAGTTGTTTCCCCAGCACTTGACGCCGCCCGCAGTGGTCAGCGCACAGGTGTGCCACCCGCCCGCGGCGATCGCCACGGCCTGGGCCTGCAGTGCGGCGATGCGATCGGGGGCGGCCTCATCCGCCGACGATGGTTGGGCAGCGGCGGAGGGTATATTCCCCAACGTCAGCGCCGCAATTAGCACAACGGCCATCGCACAGGCCGATGGGCGCCAAGAGCGGCTTTTCCCTGCTGCGCCGGAATGATGCCGCCAAGCGGTTAAAGCCCTGCCCGCGAGGGCCGTTTGCGCCAGGCGGTTGCCGGCGCGGCCGCCGCAGCGTCCCCATAGGCGCTGGACGCCTGAAACCTCCATCCATCGCTCCAGTGCCCGTCCAATGGAGCAGAGGAAAGAGGTCAAACCGAGATATACACTGCTGACCCTTTTCATCTGAACCTCCATCTGGAATAGATTGAGAACGAACCTCCTGGGGTTACCGAACCCCGGGGCCTTCACAGCACTTACGCGCCACCGGCGGAGAGAGAAGTCCGGAGCGGCCCACTTTCACCTGCGTCATCGCCCTGCCGTGCCGCTCGGTAGATGCGCCGGAGTCGGTAGACGTTGCGCGGATACTCCTTCCAGCGCGACGTTTCCCAGTCCTCACGCAGCCCTCAATCTGAAACTCGTCTTCTGCCGATTTGCTGTTTGCTGCGGCCTTCCCGGATGGGGTGGGGCAGTTCGGTACCATAGGTGTCGGCCACTCCCAGGACCGTCGGTTCAGCCAGGAAGCGGTCGGTCCGGGCCCGATGGGTTTTGAACAGTCGGAACGATCGGGTGCGGTCCGGCAATTGAGGAAACAGGGGCAGCAGATCCCGCTTTGTCCAGCGATAAAGGGCGCAGGTGTCCACGCCCTTCAAGACGAACAGAGGCGCTGGGTGACGATTTCGCTGGGATACAGAAGGGCCTGAGCATGTTTCGGGACATCCCGCATAGCATCGTCTGTGCGGCGGAACAATTGTGTGATAAAATCTACAGTCATCACGGGGTTCGCCTCTTGCTGAGGTTGAGTGAATATCATTATAGGCGGACCGCGGTCATTTGTCAAAATAGCGCCATCGGTTACTACGACCGGCAGAGTAGAATCAGAGAGCAGGCGATATCGGTCCAGCCTACTGGCCTGCAGTAATCCCATTGGTTGGGCGGCTGCGCAGAAGCGCATCTATGGGCGGAAACGTAACTACCTAACTATACCACCGGAGCGGCGATTGTTGAACCTTTACGATTTAATCGGGTAATGGGGATATTAGCGCCTCCTCATCCCCCCAACCCCCTTCTCCCCCGCCGCGGCGGGGGAGAAGGGGGAGAAAATTATGGGTTTTGGCGCTGGCG
>CAKZOY010000251.1 GCA_937138275.1 uncultured Chloroflexota bacterium | reverse complement strand
TACTCCCTACTCCTATCCTAAATCACCTTCTCCGCCATCAACTTATCCACCAGAATCCGAACGGTCTCCTCCGCCGTCTCGGCCTGGATGATTTCGGCTTTGCCCTCCCGGGCCGGGGGTGGGAAGATGCGGGGCCAGCGGACGCCGGAGCCGGCCGTGCCCACTCTGGCGGGGTCGGCGCCGATATCGGCCGCGCTCCAGACCGGGTACTGGGCCCGGGTGGCCTTGCGGATGCCCATAAAGGAGGGATAGCGCGGCTCGTTGATGCCTTTAATCGTGCCGACGACGGCCGGAAGGGGCGCTTTCACCACCTGTCGGCCCTGCTCCAGCAGTCGCTCCACGGTGATGGACCGTCCGGCGGGGTCCAGTTCGGCGATCTTGATGACGTAGGTGAGGGGTGCGAACCTCAGCCGTCGGGCGACTTCCACCGTCACCTGGCCCGTCTGGCTGTCTATGGCCGACTTGCCGAAGAGGACCAGGTCCACATCTCCCATCTTCTCTATGGCCTTCGCCAGGACATAGGAGGTCGCCAGGGTGTCGGACCCCTCAAAGGCGGGGTCCCAGATGCGGATGGCCTCATCGGCGCCCATCGCAATGGCGTGTTTGAGGGCCTCCAGGGCCGCCTCCGGCCCCATGGAGATGACGGTGACCGTCGCGTTGCCGCCGATGCGGTCCTTGATGAGCAGCGCTTCCTCTACCGCGTACTCATCCCATGGGTTAATCACGACGGGGGAATCACCCCAGGAGACGTTGCCCGCGGCGTCCACCGTCAATTTGGCCGCCGAGTCGGGCGTCTGTTTGGTACAGACGACGATGTGCATGGTCACCTCCGGTTGGGTTAGGATGGGAAAAACCGGCCTACGCTTCCCGTTGCCATTCCTCCGGGTCGTACGCCGGAAGTTCACAGCGCAAAGGTTTATCCTGCCGGTAGCCCAGGACATACTGGGCCTGGATCAGTTCGTGAATCTGACTGGTCCCCTCGTAGATGCAGGCGCCTTTGGCGTTGCGGAGGAAGCGCTCTACGTCGTACTCGTCGGAGTAGCCGTAGGCGCCGTGAATCTGGACGGCGTCGGAGGCGGCGGCGAAACTGGCCTCGGTGGCGAACCACTTGGCGAGGCTGGTCTGCCAGGTGTTGCGGATGCCCTGGTTCTTCAGCCAGCCCGCCCGCAGGTAGAGCAGTCGGCCGATCTCGTAGTCCCGCCGCATCCGGGCGATCATCTGCTGGATCAACTGGTGTTCGGCGATGGGGCGCCCGAAGGTGCGCCGCTCCAGGGCGTATTTGACCGACGTCTCCAGGCAGGCCCGGATCAGGCCCGTGGCGCCCGCGCCGATGGTGTAGCGGCCGTTATCCAGACAGGACATTGCGATTTTGAAGCCCTCGCCCTCTTCGCCCAGGCGGTTCTCCACGGGCACTTCCACGTCGTTCATCGCGATCCAGCCGGTGGAACCGGCGCGCACGCCCAGTTTGCCGTGGATATCCCCGGTGGTGACGCCCTTCATCTCCCGCTCTACGATGAAAGCGGTAATGCCTTCATGGGGACGGGCTTTCGGGTCGGTGCGGGCGAAGACCAGGAAGTTATGGGCCATAGAGGCGAGGCTGATCCACATCTTCTCGCCGTTGAGGATGTAGACATCTCCCTCCCGGCGGGCGGTGGCGGCGAGGGCCGCGACGTCGGAGCCGGCGCCGGGCTCGGTCAGGCCGAAGGCGGCCCAGCGCTCCCCGCGCGCCTGGGGGACCAGGAACCGTCGCTTCTGCTCCTCCGTCCCCCACTGCAGAAGCCCCAGGCTGTTCAGGCCGACGTGGACGCTCATCACCACCCGCAGGAACGTATCCGCCCGTTCCAGTTCCTCGCAAGCCAGTCCCAGGCTGATATAGTCCATCCCCTGCCCGCCGTAGCGCACGGGGATGCAGATGCCCAGGATGCCCAGTTCGGCCATCCGTTCAACGGCACGGACGAAGGGCTTATGGGCGCGGTCGTACTCTTTGACGTAGGGGGCGACTTCTTTTTCGGCGAAATCTCGCACCATGCGGACGACCATCTCATGCTCGGCCGTCAGTGCAAAATCCATGCCTTCCTCCCGGTGTGAGATAACTGACTACCGGTCATTATATAACAGGTGGGAAAAGGCGCAAGTGGGGGAGGGTGGGGGACCGGTCACTCCTCCACCGAAATTTCGGCCAGTACGGGGAGGTGATCGGAGGCGCGGGTCTGCACCACCCACGCCCGCTCCACCGTCAGGTCCGGTGTGACGAAGATGTAGTCAATGCGCCGTTTGGGAACCGGATCCCAGAAAGTGAAGACGTCCGTCTGCCCACTGACGGCGAGGGCATCTATCCAGCCGGCCTCGTAGATGGGCGCCATTTCCGGTGTATCTGGCTCGGCGTTCAGGTCTCCCAGAAGGACGGAGCGGGGCGCGCCGCGCCATATCCGGAGCGCCTCCGCTACCTGCTGGCGCCGGACGTTTCGGGGACCGGCGAGATAGTCCAGATGGGTGGCGTGGAAAACGACCGGCCCGTCAGGGGTCTCCACCGTCACCTGCAGGAGGCCGCGTGTCTCGGTGGTGTTGTAGGTGTAGCGGAAGTTCCGCCACTCCCGAACGGGATACCGGCTCAGGATGGCATTGCCGTACTGCCCGTCCGCGAAGTTGTTGCCAAAGACGTAGGGCATGCCGGTCCGCCAACTGAGCAGGAGCAGGGTATCCACAAAGCCGTTGGTGGGCCGGGCTCGGTTGGCCTCGTTGAGAGCCACCACGTCGGGGTTCTGCTCCCGGATGACTGCGGCGATCCCCTCCAGGTCCATTTGCATATCGGCGTTTATCCCCTGATGGATGTTGTAGGTCATCACCCGCAGGGGGCGGGAGGGCACGGACGTTTCCACCGGGGTCGGCAGGTTTGCCCCACTGACCCCGGCCCAGGCCGCGACGGCGATGACCGCCGCGGCGGCAACC
>CAKZOY010000250.1 GCA_937138275.1 uncultured Chloroflexota bacterium | reverse complement strand
GCTGAAAACCGCCCATTTTGCGCCGCCAAGGCGATAGCCCGTTGGCTTTTGCCCTGCCAGCGGCCTTTTCAAAGGGCGCAGCCGCCAATTTTTGTTTTATAACTTAAAATTTGCCATTGTCAATTTACGGACCGTATTCCTGGGCCAGGTAGGCAATCAGTGCGTCCCGTTCTTCCGGATTCAACTGGGCTCCCCTGCGGATCATTCGGTCCACCGTCCGTTCCCACTCATCGCGACTCTTCCGCGTTTCCTGCACCCGGTTCAGCGCGTGGCATGTGCTGCAACGATCCCGGAGCAGAGCGGCTCCGTCGGGCGGGGCCGGCGAGGGAGAATCCTGGGGAGAGGAAGAGGGGGTCAGGACGAGGGGAGGTGTCGTCGGAGATGGTATCGGCGGGAGGGGGGGTGGTTCCTCCTGCCCTCGGGTCGGGGTGGGAGATAGGGTGCCGGTGGGTGAAGGGGGCTCTTGCCGACAGGCACTCATAAAGAAGAGGCCGAATATCCAGCATGTCAACGCGATAAAGACCCATCGTTTCATTGTTTCATCCCTTTGCTCGTAAGGTCAACCGAAGTGGGCTATGGCTCAATTATCCGAGTTTGGCGATTTGTTCGCGAACGACCTCTACAATCTCTTCGGCCAACTGTACGGCCTCTGCGGCCACCTCTTTCGTATACACTCGCGCCGGGATACTATCGGGCAGGCTGTTGGGATAGCGGGTGGGCACGTAGTAACTATCCAGGATGGACCATCTTCTTCCGTATTCCCTGAACCGGGCTTCCCATCCGGAGGCGCTCTGGCAGAGCCGTTCCACGGAATGGCCGAGGACGATCTCTTCTCCCTGGGCGTACAGGAATGCCTTCAGCGCCTTCTCTCCCACCTGTTGGGCCAGGAAGCAAGCGATGTGATAGCCCCCCCGTTCCGTCAGGTCTCTGGCCCAGCGGAGGTCTTCTTCCGCCTGCTCCAGCCACCTTTTTCCCTCTTCAAGGGCGCTTCTTCTCATAGAGGACCACCTCCTCCTGCAAAATCCGGCGCAGGAATGGCCGTTCTTTCAGGCTCTGGAACTCCTGGGGAGTGTAGCAAATCAGGTCCAGGTCTACGGGCACTGCCAGAAGCGCATACAGCGTCCGGAGTCGTTCCACGAACCCCTGGTCGGTCTCCATCACGACCAGAATATCCAGGTCGGTAAACAAGTCGGCGTGGCCGCGGGCGTAGGAGCCGAAAAGGCTGATTCGCTCTACCTCCTCCAGCGCCGAGAGAGTCTGCACGATGTGCTGAAGGGATTGGCGGAGTAGATCGGCATAGGCTGTTCGCTGAAGGGAAAGGGTGCTGAGACCGTTATCGGATTCTGCGCTTTGGGCTCTGGATTCCATTTCGGCGAGCAGGAAAGCCTCAATAGTACCGCGGCATCCTTCCTGAGGGTGCGTCGGTCAGGACGGCGCCGATGATGCGGACGTGCACGCGTTCCAGGAGTTCCCGGGCCCGCTGGACGTCGTCGCGACGGGTGCGGCCCGCCGTCACCACCAGGAGCACCCCGTCCACCTTCATCCCCAGTACCGCCGCATCGGTGACGGCGACCACCGGGGGGGCATCAAAGAGCAGAACGTCGGCCCGGGCGCGCAGGGCGTTGATGATCTCTTCCATCCGGCGGGAGCCCAGCAGGTCGGCCGGGTTGGGAGGCAGCGGACCGCTGGGGAGCAGCCACAGGTTCTCCACCCCGGTCTCCAAGAGGGGGGGATCGGCCATCGCCTCCGGCTCCACGAACATCGTCGTCAGGCCACGGCCGTTGGAGACGCCGAAAATCTGGTGCAGCGTCGGCCGTCGGAGGTCGGCGTCCACGATGATGGTCCGCCGCTCCCCCTGGGCCATCGCCACCGCCAGGTTCGCCAGGGCGACCGACTTGCCCTCGTCGGGGCCTGGGGAGGTGACGAGCAGGCTCTCAATCGGTTTGTCCAGTCCGGCGAAGGTCAGGTTCGTCCGCAGCGTCCGGTAGGCCTCGGCGGCCGCCGAACGGGGATCGGTCAAAGTGATCAGCGTGGGTTGAGGGCTCATATTTCTCTCCAGCGGGTTATTCAGCCGGGGGGACCGTGCCCAGGACGGTCATACCCAACCATTGCTCCAGATCGTCAGCGGTACGGACGATCCCCGACTCCGTCCACTCCAAGAAGAAGATGATTACGAAAGCGATGATCAGGCCGAGGATCGCTCCGGCGACCAGCATAATGAGCAGGCGCGGGGGCCAGGTCTGGCTGTAGGTGGGTTCATCCCGCAACTCGGCGAAGACCCGGTCCTCTTTCCGTTGTTTCTGGTTTTCGCTGTCCCGCCACTCCACCATCAGGATGGCCCAGGTACGGGCGATCCGGTTGGCGACCTCGCCGTCGGTGTCCTCAATCTCAATGCGGATGACCATCCGGTCGTCCTCCGCGGCGAAGCGGGCGTTGGCCCGCAGTTGCTGGGGGGTCATATCCAGGGAGAGGCGGTCTATAACCTGCTGCGCCCAGCGGTTGGAGTCGGCGACCGTCATATAGGAGCGCAGGAGGGTTTTGGCCGATTGGGTCAGGCCGAAATCGGGCCGGGCCGGCTGGATGACCACCTCGGCGGTGGACTGGTAGACCGGAGTCTGGAGTTTGCTGAACGCTGCGGCGCTGAGGGCGGTGACCAGAACGGCGACCGCAATCACCCACCAGCGCTTGCTCAGGATGCGCAGATACTGCGAAAGTTCCATCGGAACACCTCCTTGCAGAGATGTATTTTACCACGAGCGGGAATGAGGGCAAGGGGCGGGGCGGAGGAGCGGGGGAGCAGGGGAGCGGAGGAGCGGGGGAGCAGGGGAGCGGAGGAGCGGGGGAGCAGGGGAGCGGAGGAGCGGGGGAGCGGGGGAGCAGGGGAGCGGAGGGGTGACCGATCCCCAATACCCAATAACCAACACCCAGCATTGCCTCCTTCCGTTTTTCGCGGTATACTGTTCGCTGCTATGGAATTTCTGGATAAGATGTGGGCCATCGTCGTCAAGGACATGGCTACCGAATGGCACACGCGCGAGATGGTCAGCGCGATGCTGGTCTTCGCGGTGCTGGCGCTGCTGGTCTTCAGTTTCGCCCTGGACCTGCGCGGAGCAGTGGCGCGCGCCGCAGCCCCCGGAGTCCTCTGGGCTACCGTCGCCTTTGCCGGCACCCTGGGCCTGAGCCGCTCCCTGGTCCGGGAACAACAGACCGGCTGCATAGACGGCCTGCTCCTGGCGCCGATGGACCGGACGACAATTTTCTTCGGCAAAGCGCTGGGGAACTTCTTCTTTATGGCCATTGTGGAAGGGGTGTTGCTTCCCCTCTTTGCCGGACTGTTTAACGTCCCTTTGCTGCATCCGGATGTGCTCCTGGTGACGCTTCTGGGGACGGTCGGATACGCGGCGGTGGGGACGTTGCTGGCGGCGATGGCGGTGAACACCCGCGCGCGGGAGGTCCTCCTCCCTGTTCTCCTTCTCCCCCTGGCCTTCCCGGTGCTCATCGCCGCCGTCCAGACCACCGGCACGTTGGTGGAAGGGGGGACGCTGGCCGAGGCGGGGGGATGGGTCCGCCTCATTATCGTCTACGACCTGCTGATCGTCGCCGTCGCGACATTGACATTCGGTTATGTACTGGAGGAGTAATATGCGACATCGCGATCTTCCCGGTTTTATCCTGGCACTGGCCGCGGCGGTCGTCGTGCTGACCGCCCTGGGGATGGTCTTCCTGTACGCTCCTCGGGAGGCGACCATGGGGGACGTCCAGCGCATCTTCTACTTCCACGTCTCCTCGGCCTGGGTGGGCTTCTTCGGCTTCTTCGTCACCTTTCTGGCGGGCATCCTGTACCTGATCCGCCGGGAGCGCCGCTGGGACATCCTGGCCCTCTCTTCGGTGGAGGTGGGCCTGACGTTCATTGCTATGGCGGTGCTCACCGGCTCCCTGTGGGCGCGGCCGGTCTGGGGCACCTACTGGACCTGGGAGCCCCGTCTGACCATTTCGGCTGTCCAACTGCTCATCTACATCGCCTACGGGATGCTGCGCCGGGCGGTGGAGGGGGCGGAGCGGCAGGCCCGCTTTGCCGCCGTCTACGGCATCGTCGCTTTTGTCACCGTGCCGCTTTCCTGGTTTGCCATCCGCTGGTGGCGGACCATTCATCCGGAGATTCTCTCCGGTGGGGGGGATATGGCCCTGACGCCGAAGATGGTGCAGACCCTTCTGGTCTCGCTGGCCGGGTTCACCTTGCTCTATGCCACCCTTCTGCGCCAGCGAATCCGCCTGGAGCGCTTCTCCGACGCCCTGGCCCTCCTGCGCCGCAGCGAGACCTGACCATCTCCCCTTGCCCACTTGCAACTTACCCACTTGGTGGAGGAACCTATGTCCTACCTGTTTGCCGCCTACGCAGTCTTCTGGGGACTGACCTTTGCGCTGGTCTTTTCCATCTGGATTCGCCAGCGTCGGCTGGAGCGGGAACTGAAAGCGTTGCAGGAACGGCGAGAACGACCAACCGAGCAGTAGCCCGATGCGCCAGGACATTCGCCACCCGCCTGCCCTGCGGATGCTCTGGCGGGCAATTTTCTGGGTCTCTTTCCCTTTCGGCATCCTCTGGTTTGTCCTGCCCGTCTACGGCCGGGAACTGGGGGCGACCGCGCTGGAGGTTGGAGCCCTCTTCTCCGTGCTCTCCTTCGTCCCCGTGATCGTCCGCCCGTTTCTGGGGCGGGCGCTGGACCGCTGGGGACGCCGTCCGTTCCTGCTGATAGGGTTGGGCGGGTATGTGGTTGCCCTCGTCGTTTTCTGCCTGGCGGATACGGTCGCTCTGCTGGCCGTCGCCCGCTTTGTGGAGGGGCTGGGCCAGGCGTTTCTCTGGCTCTCCGCCTACACGGCCGTGGCCGACCTGGCTGCCGGAGACCGTCGCGGCCATTCCTTCGGCCTCATAGACGAGGCCTCTATGAAGGGGATGATCGTCGGTGCTCTGACCGGCTTCGGGTTCGTCGTGGGGATGGAGCGATGGGGGTATCCCCTGCGCGTGGCCTGGCCCTATCTTTTCGCGTTCTACACGGTTTCGGCACTGGTCGCTTTCTGGAACGGCTGGCGGGGGGTCCCGGAGACCCGTCCGCAGACCACCGATCCGGTTCAGAGCCGACCCGTTTCCGCTCAGTTACTGGCGCTGATGGGCATCGTCTTCGCCACCGGTGCTTCCTCGGCGATGATCTGGCCTATCCTGATGCTTTTCCTGCAGGACACTCTGCAGGTGAGCATCGGCGACCTGGCGCTGGCCTACCTGCCTGCGGCCCTGGTCAACGCGTTCCTTCCCTCCCGGATGGGTCGGATCGCCGACCGGTGGGGGCGGAAAGGGCCGATGATCGCCGGGCTGATCCTCGGCGCGCTGGCCTCGGCGCTCATCCCGCGACTGCGCAGCCTGATCCCGCTGGCGACGCTTTGGGCGCTGGAGTCGCTGGGGTACTGCGCGTCGCTCCCAGCGGAGCGGGCCTTCGTGGCCGACATCGCGGGCGAGGACGTGCGGGGTACCAGTTACGGTCTCTACACCTTTGCCTACTTCCTGGGAGCGGCGCTGGGGCCACTGGCTGGGGGCTGGCTGTACGACCACGGCGGTCCGGCGTCCCCTTTCTTCCTGAATGCCGGAGTACTGATCCTGGGCGCGCTCCTCGTAGGGATCGTCCTTCGGGAAAGAACAAAACCTTGCTGATTTTTGTAAAGTTGTATCCTCTGTTGATTCTCAAAGTCGTATCACCCGGTCTTTAACAAAGTCTCACAAAGTCGTATCCCCCACCCTGCCCGCGTGGGAGTCTGACCGTTCATTCCGAGTTTTCTTTGTTGCATGGGACTCCCTTTATCCCCCTCACCCCCCTTGCCCCCCTCTCCCCCTTGCCCTGCGGGCGGGGGAGAGGGGGGAAGAGAGGGGTTTTTGGGGCGGCGGCGAAGCCGCCGCCCCAAAAACCCCATTTCCATCCCCCTCCCCCATAGGGGTGGTATGACTTTTTGAGACTTTGCCAGAAGGCGGTGATACGACTTTACGAGATTCAACAACACCCCCTGGAGTGAGCTTGAGCAGCAATTCACCCCGCATGGGAAGGGATGGGGTGTGGGGTTTGTGGGGGCGGCTTCGCCGCCCCCACAAACCCCACTCTCTCTTTTCGCGGACGCGCCACTCCCCCGAAATGATTTGCTGCACAAGCCCAAGCCGAAGTTCGGTCAGTGGCGTTTTCCCGGATTTCGGGTATAATAACCTTGATTGGAGTCGTCTGAAATGGGAGGTTCAAAGTGAATTCGCGCTTTCGGGGTAGCACGTTCATCACGCTGCTGTTGCTGGCAGCGGTGTTCTTTCTGACGTATAACTTGCTCCATCGTTCGCCTACGCCGGATACCGTGCCGATCAGCCGGGTGGCGAGCGAGGTGCAGGCCGGTCGCGTCGTAAAAATTACCGTCACCGGGACCCGTCTGACCGCCGTCCTGGAGACCGGTCAGCAACTTCGCTCGCTGAAAGAAGAGGGTTCCACCCTTGCCGAGCAGTTAAAAGCGTTGGGGGTCACGGATGAGCAACTGGCGAATGTCCAGATAGAAGTCGTAGAGACGGCAGATTGGGCTACGCTATTCAGCACGGGTGGGACCATCCTGGTGATGCTCATCTTCCTGGCGGCGGCGTTCTTCTTCCTGCGCCAGTTCCAGGGGGTCAACAACCAGGCGATGTCCTTCGGGAAGAGCCGTGCCCGCCTCTATACCAGCGACAAGCCCTCGGTGACCTTTGACGACGTCGCCGGGGTGGACGAGGCGAAAGAGGAACTGCGGGAGGTCGTGGAGTTCCTCAAAGAGCCTCAGAAATTCATCCAGGTGGGCGCGCGCATTCCCAAGGGGGTGCTCCTGATGGGCGCTCCCGGCACCGGGAAGACGCTCCTGGCCAAGGCCGTCGCCGGAGAGGCCGGCGTCCCGTTCTTCAGCATGTCCGGTTCGGAGTTCGTGGAGATGTTCGTCGGCGTGGGCGCTTCTCGCGTGCGTGACCTCTTTGACCAGGCGAAACGGCATTCTCCGTGTATCATCTTTCTGGATGAGATTGACGCGGTGGGGCGCCATCGGGGTGCCGGGCTGGGCGGCTCCCACGACGAGCGGGAGCAGACCCTGAACCAGATTCTGGTGGAGATGGACGGGTTTGATACCGATACCAACGTCATCGTGATGGCTGCCACCAACCGTCCGGACATCCTGGACCCAGCCCTGCTGCGGCCCGGCCGCTTTGACCGACGGGTCGTCCTGGACCGGCCCGATATGCGGGGGCGGGAGGCCATCCTGCGGGTGCACACCCGCGGCAAGCCCCTGGCCGACGATGTGGACCTGGCCGCGCTGGCAAAGGCCACTCCGGGCTTCGTGGGCGCCGACCTTGCCAATCTGGTGAATGAAGCGGCCATTCTGGCGGCCCGCCGCAATAAACGGTCCATCGGAATGGCCGAGTTCAAAGAGGCGATTGAGCGGGTCATCGCCGGGCCGGAGCGGAAGAGCCGCATCCTCTCCGAGGAGGAGCGCCGGATCATCGCCTACCACGAGGCCGGTCACGCCCTGGTAGCCCACTACCTGCCCAAGTGCGACCCGGTCCAGAAGATTTCCATCGTCTCGCGGGGGATGGCGGCAGGCTATACCATCTCCCTGCCCGAAGAGGACCGCACCGTCATCAGCCGCTCCAAGTTTGAGGACCAGTTGGCCTTCGCCCTGGGCGGACGGGCGGCCGAGGAACTGGTCTTCAATGAAGTGACCACCGGGGCAGCGAACGACCTGGAGCAGGTGACCGAACTGGCGCGGGCGATGGTGACCCGCTACGGGATGAGCGACAAACTGGGACCGATGACCTTCGGTCAGAAAGAAGAACTGGTCTTCCTGGGGAAGGAGATCGGGGAGCAGCGGGATTACAGCGAGGCGGTGGCGCAGCAGATAGACGAGGAGGTGCGCCGCATCATCCAGAATGCCTACCAGCGGGCCCGGCAGGTGCTGATGGAGCACCGGGAGCAACTGGACGCGGTCGCCCAGCGGCTGCTGGAAGTGGAGACGCTGGAGGCGGAGGAATTTCTGGCCGTTCTGGAAGGGCGCCCGCTGCCCACCCGCCCGCAGGAGCCTCCGGCTCAACCCCCCAGGGGTAAAGAAAAGCCCGTCTCCGCCCGGCAGAAGCCGAAACTGGAGATGCCCCCCAAACCGGCACCGGCCGGGTAGGAGGGAAGGGGATAAATGGGGGTTTGCGGGGCGGCTTCGCCGCCCCGCAAACCCCTTTTAGGGGCCTTGAGGCCCTCTTCATACTCGCCTGACCGGCCTGGGATCAGGCAGCGCATACCCCGGATGCTCCGATGGCCCAGATCGTCCGAATAGACCCCCAGAACCCATCTCCCCCCACCATCGCCCGCGCGGCGGAAATCATCCGGGCAGGGGGGCTGGTGGCCTTTCCCACGGAGACCGTCTACGGCCTGGGCGCCGACGGCCTCAACCCGGTCGCCGTCGCCCGCATCTTTGAGGCCAAGGAGCGCCCCTCCGAAGACCCGCTCATCCTCCACATCGCCGACACCGATGCCCTCCCTTCACTGGTTCGAGAACTTCCGCCCCTGGCCCTGGAACTGGGCCGCCGGTTCTGGCCCGGCCCCCTGACTCTGGTGTTGCCCAAGAAACCGGTTGTGCCGGATATCGTCACCGCGGGCCTGCCCACGGTAGCCGTCCGCATGCCCGCCCATCCGGTGGCGCTGGCCCTCATCCGCGCCGCCGGGACGCCCATCGCCGCCCCCAGCGCCAACCGCTTTGGCCGTACCAGCCCGACCACCGCCCAGCACGTCTGGGAGGACCTGGGGGACCGGATAGACCTGATCCTGGATGCAGGACCGACCTCCATTGGGGTGGAGTCCACCGTTCTGGACCTGACCCGACCCGTCCCGACCATTCTGCGCCCCGGGGGACTCTCCCGCGAGGCGCTGGAGTCGGTGCTGGGGCCGGTGGCGGTTCTGGCGCGTATGGAGAGGGGCCCGATGCCCGCGCCGGGGCTGTTTCCCAAGCATTACGCGCCCCGGGCTGAACTGATCCTCCTTATGGGCTCGCCGCCCGGCCTGCACCGGTCCTTGCGGGAAATCTCCCACCATTACACGGCGGAGGGGCATTGCGTCGGCCTGCTGATCGCCGAAGAGGACCGTTCCGCCGTCGCCGACCTGCCCGTGGAGGTGGTCGCGGTGGGGCCGGAAGACGACCTGGAGACCGTGGCCCGCAACCTGTATCAGGCGCTGCGGACACTGGACGAGCGGGATGTGTCGGTCATCATCGCCCGCGATTTCGGTAGCCAGGGGCTGGGGCTGGCGATCCGAGACCGGCTGATGCGCGCCGCCGGAGGGCGGGTCATTAGCGGGGAATAAAAAGGGGCGGTGTGGAGTTACCGCCCCTCAAACGTAGGAGTTGACGGCGGGAGACGAAATCTCCCGCCGTTTTCTACTCCTCTACCTGACGCAGAAAGTCCAGCACGACCCGGTTGAAGGCCACCGGCTGGTCGCTCGGCGTAATGTGGCGGGAATTGGGGATAGGGACCAGACGGGCGCCGGGAATTCCGGCAGCCAGTTCCTCTTTGGCCCGCAGCGGCACCACCGTGTCCTCCAGTCCGGCCACGACGAGGGTCGGTGCCCGGATACGCCCCAGGTCCCGGCGGCCGTCAAAGTTGGCGGCGGCGATCAGGGTGGCCCGGTACGCATCGGGGTCGTTGGCGCAGAGCCGCTGGAAGGCCACCCGCCGCAGGCCTGCCTGCCCCGGATGGGGGAACAGTTCGTGAGCCTCCGCCCGGGCATGGAGCGCCAGTCCGATGAACAGGGTGAGAATGCGGGTGAGGGTGTACCGCCACTCCGTCCACCCCTTCGGGAGCAGGCGGGCGAAGGTGTTGACCAGCACCAGCGAACGTACCCTCTCCGGATGCCGCACGGCCATGGCCTGCGCGACCGCCCCGCCCAGGGATAGCCCCACCACGTGGGCCCGATCCACTCTCAGGGCCTCCAGCAGTCCAGCCATATCGTCGGCCATCTGGGGGACGGTGTACGGGCCGGGAGGTTTGTCGCTCCGACCGTGACCGCGCAGGTCGGGCATCAGCACCCGATACCGCTGGCTCAGGGCTGGCGCCTGAAGCAGGAGCCAGTCCTCTGCGCACGACCCCAGGCCGTGCAGGAGCACCACGACCGGCCCGAACCCCTGGGCCAGGTAATGGAAGCGCAGGCCGTTTACCGTAGCGTAGGGCATCTCATTCTTCCGGCAGCAGGCGCAGGAAGTGCCGTTTCCCCACCTGGAGCACTCCCTCCGCAGGCTCCACCATCCGCTCCACGCTGGTGACCGTCTCCCCGTTCAGGGTGACGCCGCGCTGCTGGATCAGCCGGCGCGCGTCGCTCTTGGAACGGGTCAGGCCGGCGGCGTGGATGAGGTCCACGATGTTGACCGGTTCCCGCAGTTTCCAGACCGGCATATCCGGCGGGAGTTCCCGTTTCTGGAAGACGGTGCGGAAGTGCTCCTGAGCGGCGTCGGCGGCCTGGCTGCCGTGGAAAATGTCCACAATCTCCCAGGCCAGGCGCATCTTCGCATCGCGCGGGTGGATGGAGCCATCGGCCAGTCCTGCTTTGATCCGGGCGATCTCCTCCGGTGTCCAGCGGGTCACCAGGTCAAAGTAGTTGGGCATGGCTTCGTCGGGGATGGACATCACCTTTCCGTACATCACCTCCGGCGGCTCGTTGATGCCGATGTAGTTGCCCATGCTCTTGGACATCCGCAGTTTGCCATCGGTGCCGACCAGAATCGGGTAGGTGATGCAAATCTGGGGCCGCTGTCCGTAGGCTTCCTGAATTTTTCGCCCGATCAGCAGGTTGAAGAGTTGTTCGGTGCCGCCGATCTGGACATCCGTCTGGAGCATTACGGCGTCGTAGCCCTGGGCCAGAGGGTACAGGAACTCGTGCAGCCAGATTGCGTCTCCCCGTTCGTATCGTTTGGCGAAGTTTTCCCGCATCAGGAACTGCTGGACGGTCACCTGTGCGGCCAGGAAGATGAACTCCTCGTAGGAGAGTTCGGAGAGCCATTCCCCGTTGTACCGTACCTCCGTTCGCTCCGGGTCCAGGATTTTAAATGCCTGCTGGACGTAGGTACGGGCGTTGGCCTGGAGTTGTTCGCGCGTCAGGCGGGGACGGGTCTTGTTGTGACCGGAGGGGTCGCCGATCAGGGCTGTGTAGTCCCCGATGACGAAGATGGCCTGATGGCCCAGGTCCTGAAAGAGCCGGAGTTTCCGCATGGTGACGGTGTGGCCCAGGTGAAGGTCAGGCGCGGTGGGGTCGTAGCCGCAGTAGACCCGCAGCGGGCGGCCCTCCGCCAGGCGCTCCCGCAGTTCCTGGGTCATCCGCTCTTTGATCTGTTCATCGCCAAATTCGGCCCCGTGCATCAACAGGGCGACCTGTTCGTCTATGGACAGCGATTTCATAGCCAGACTCCCTTCGCAAGGGTGCGAGTATACAAGTGTGTAAGTGGGCAAGTTTGCAAGTGGGCAAGCATACAGACAGGCAAGTTGGAGGTGGGGGCGGATTGCAGCGCGGATGGGCGCGCAGGTCGCGCGGCCGCGCTACAATCCGCTAACGTAGATGTACGCGAGTGGTCTCCACCGGATCATCGTACAAATCGCTCCCGGAGGTTGCGATTATTATAACCGAATTGGTCTATTATGGCAAATGAGCGGGTTCTCTGGACTTGTGCAGCAAATCATTGCGGAATAGCGGCGCGCCCATGAAAAAGGGGGAGTGGGGTTTGTGGGGGCGGCTTCGCCGCCCCCACAAAACCCACCCCCCACCTCTTTCCTATGCGGGGCGAATTGCTGCGCAAGCCCACCCAGATCGCAGTTGACAAAACAGCAAGGTCGGATTATTATCAATGTATCAACCTTTGTGTCAACCCTTTCACAGGAGGCAAAATATGTTTGGCCGAGAGGAGAAAAAAGCCCCAGAACGCAAGCCTCAGCCCCCACCCGCTGCACCCGTTGGCCCGGCAACCCCCTCTGCCCGCATTGAGACCGTTATCGGCCCCAACGCACACTTTCGGGGGGATATCGTCTCCGAAGGGGGAATCCGTATTGACGGCATTTTTGAGGGCACGATTGAGACCACGGGGAACCTGGTCATTGGCGAGTCGGCAAAGGTGATCGCCGAAATTCGCGCCAATAATATCTCTATTTCCGGCGCGGTCAAGGGCAATATCTACGGCAATCGGGTAGAGGTTCTGGAGACCGGCCGCGTCTGGGGAGACCTGACAGTCAATTCCTTATTGCTGAACGAGGGGGCCTATTTGCGCGGCCAGACGATGATGCATGCCGATATTGAGCCCCCGTTGATTGAACCTCCCAAGTCCCGCCCCGGCGCGCCATCCGCGCCGTCTACCCCCGCCGCGGGGACGATTGTGGATGTAGAACCGGCCCGACCGGAAGACGAAATCTGACCGGTGACAGGATCCCCATCTCAAAACAGCAGCCCCGGGCCGCTCTGGTCCGGGGCTGCTGCGCCCATCTGCGTCAAACCGCCAGGAGATGCCTACCCAATTCCTTCTCCGTTGAACCCTCGTCCGATGCCCCTGTAAATGAAGCCCATCGCCCGAACGGTTGCTGGATCGTAGATGTTCCGAGCGTCAATCAAAACCGGGCGGCGCATCAGGTCGCGAATCCGTCCCAGGTCCAGGTTCTTGAATTCGTTCCAATCGGTTACGATCACGATGGCATCGCAACCCTCCGCCAGAGAATAGGGGTCGGGAGCCATCTCTACCTCAGGAAGGATCCGACGGGCATTCTCCATCGCCACCGGGTCGTAGGCCCGCACTTTTCCTCCCTCCGCCATAACGAAACGAGCTACATCTACTGAGGGAGCATCCCGCATATCATCGGTGTTCGGTTTGAAGGCCAACCCCAGCAGGCCGATCACGGTATCATCCAGCGATCCCAGCGCCTCCCTTAGTTTCTTCACCACCAGACGGCGCTGATACGCGTTGACGTTCATCACTGCTTGGAGAATCTGGGGCTGATAACCGTTGCTGAGCGCGAGATGGGCCAGGGCTTTCACGTCTTTCGGGAAACAGGAGCCGCCATAGCCGATTCCGGCATCCAGGAACATCCGCCCGATGCGGGGGTCATAGCCCATCCCATTGGCGACCTCTTTCACATCGGCGCCAACGGATTCGCAAATAGCGGCGATTTCGTTAATGAAGGAGATGCGAGTAGCCAGGAAGGCATTGGAGGCGTACTTGATCATCTCCGCGGTGCGCAGGTCAGTGATCACAATGGGGGCTCGCAGGGGAAGGTGAAGTTGCGCCACCTTTTCTGCGGCGTCCCGGTCCAGGGATCCCACCACCACTCGCGCCGGGTTCATAAAATCGCCGATGGCCGATCCCTCCCGCAGGAACTCCGGGCAGGAGACCACCGCGAACTTCACCTCGTCGCCCCGGCGGGCGCGAATGATGTCGGCAACCCAGTCGCCGGTGCCCACCGGCACAGTGGATTTGTTCACGATGATCAGGGGGTGGTCCATCACATCGGCGATGGACTCGGCGGCGGCCCGAACGTAGCGCAGGTCTGCCTCGCCGTCCACCCCCTCCGGCGTGCCCACGGCAATAAAGACAAATTCCGCATCCCGCAGGGCTTCCCGGTAGGACGTGGTGAAAAACAGCCGGCCCGCGCGAACATTCCGCCCCACCAGTTCTTCCAGACCTGGCTCGTAGAAGGGTATCATCCCCCGTTTCAGTTTCTCAATTTTCTCTTCGCTAATATCCATACAGATCACCCGGTTGCCCAGGTCGGCAAAGCATGCCCCGGTAACAAGCCCGACGTATCCCACACCGATTACTGCGATGTTTCTCACAACAACCTCCTCAGTGATTGATTTTTAGAAATTTATCTAGCCGCCTGACACTTTCGGCTCATATCCAAACCTCGTGCAGGCAGGGTCTGGCCTTTAGCGCCCCCTCATCCCCCTGGCCCCCTTCTCCCCCGCCGCGGCGGGGGGAAGGGGGAAAAGAGGGCAAGGCTTGTCCTTGCCCTTACCTCCCTGTGGGGCCGTAGGGGCGGACGATCCGTCCGCCGCAATGGGGGGCAAGGGGGAGGGGTGAAAGTGTCCTTGAGAAAGTGCACTGCTTTTGAACATGAGCCACACTGCTTGTCCGCGTCCATCCGCGT
>CAKZOY010000249.1 GCA_937138275.1 uncultured Chloroflexota bacterium | reverse complement strand
CGGGGGCGGGATATGCTCTGGCGGATGCGGGCCCCTCTGGTGGCCGCGTTCCACGGCCTCCCGGCTGTCCCTCGCTTCACGGATGTCTCCTCCATCGCCTGCGCGGCGATAGAGATTTTCCTTTCCGGCCAGGCCGACGCTGTTTTTCTGGTCTATACCGACTTCATTAACCTGCTCCAGCAACGCCCGGTGGTCAAGCGGTTGCTCCCCCTGCGCCCCTCCCGTCTGGAGGAGCAGGCTGTCAGCGAGTATGTGGTGGACATGCAACCGGTGGGGGTGGCGGACTACATCTACGAGCCCAGCCCGGAGGCGCTGCTGGACACCATCCTGCCCCGCTTTACCGAGTTGCAGGTCTACCAGGCGGCGCTGGAGGCAGCCGCCAGCGAACATGCTGCCCGCCGCACGGCAATGCGCAACGCCACCGACAACGCCGAGGAACTCCTTCAGGAATTGACCATCATCCGCAACAAGGCCCGCCAGCACGCCATCACGAAGGAGTTGCTGGACATCGCCGGTGGGGCCGAGGCGTTGCGGCAGGCGCAGGGAGCATAAATCGGGGAAAGTAAAATGAAAGGCATGGATGTCCTCCAATCCATTCAATTCGTTACCGTGAAAGGCAGGCGACTCGCTGTTCTGAGCGTTGAAGATTGGGAAGCGCTGATTGAATGGCTGGAGACGCTGGAAGACATCCCCGTTGCCCGGAACGCCTTCGCGGAACTGGAAGCAGTTGGCGGAGACCGCCAACGGGCCGGCTGGCGGGAATGGCGAAGCGTCGCAGGAGAGATTGAGTGAGCCGCTACACGGTTTACGTTACCCCCCAGGCCCTGCGTGAGATCAAGGAGTTGCCCGGATATGTCCGCCAGCGTGTCAAACGTGCCGTTGAAGAATTGGAGGACAATCCTCGTCCAGCCAGTAGTGTAGTAAGGAACTCAGAGCGCCCGAAGACCTCCCGGCGGAATTAAGACGTATCCGTCTGGATCGGTGGCGACTTGTGGATGCGATCCACGAAGACGACAAGATCGTGGATGTGCTGGCTGTGCGTAAGCGTCCGCCGTATGATTACGGCGATCTGGAATCTTTGTTGACAGAAATCTTTCCATAATCGGAGACCCATCCTGAATCCGGAGGTACAGATGGCCCATCAAACAGTCGGTCGCATCGTGCAGGTCAAGGGTGGCGTGGTGGACGTGGAGTTTCCCCCGGAGGACCTGCCCGAAATTTACAGCGCGGTAGAAGTGCCCCTGAACGGCCATCGCCTGATCCTGGAAGTGGAGCAGCAGCTTTCCAACGGCTGGGTCCGCTGCGTGGCGATGGACACCACCGACGGCCTGCAGCGCGGCCTGCCGGCCTACACCAGCGGCGAGCCGATCAAGGTTCCCGTCGGGCCGGCGACGCTGGGCCGCATCTTCAACGTCCTGGGCGAGCCGATAGACGGTAAGGGCCCGGTGGAGGCCGTGGAATACCGCCCCATCCACCGCCCCGCTCCACCCTACGAGGAACAGGCGACCTTCAGCGAGTTCTTTGAGACCGGCATCAAGGTCATTGACCTGATCGCCCCCTTCACCCGCGGCGGGAAGACCGGGGTTTTCGGCGGCGCGGGGGTGGGGAAAACCGTCATCATCGCCGAGTTGATGTACACCATCGCCAAGTACCACGGCGGCGTCTCGGTGTTCGGCGGCGTGGGCGAGCGTAGCCGCGAAGGCACGGAGTTCTACCTGGCCCTCACCGAGATGGGCGTCATTGACCGGGCCGTGATGGTCTTCGGACAGATGAACGAACCGCCGGGCGTCCGCTTCCGCGTCGGCCTGACCGCGCTGACAATGGCCGAGTACTTCCGCGACCAGGGGATGGACGTCCTCCTGTTCATTGACAATATCTACCGCTTCGTGATGGCAGGGATGGAAGTCTCGGCGCTGCTGGGGCGGATGCCCAGTGCGGTGGGGTATCAGCCCACGCTGGGGACCGATATGGGAGAACTGCAGGAGCGGATCACCAGCACCCGTCGCGGCTCCATCACCTCTATGCAGGCTGTATACGTCCCCGCCGACGACTACTCCGACCCCGGCCCGGTGACGACCTTCGCCCACCTGGACGCCACCATCGCGCTGGAGCGGCGGCTGGCGGCCCAGGGGCTCTACCCGGCGGTGGACCCGCTGGCCTCCACCTCCCGCATCCTAGACCCGCGCATTGTCGGCGAAGACCACTACTATGTCGCCCGGGAGGTGCAGCGGGTCCTGCAGCGCTATCAGGACCTGCAGGACATCATCGCCATTCTGGGCGTGGAGGAACTCTCGGAAGAGGACAAACTGACAGTGGCGCGGGCGCGCAAAATTCAGCGCTTCCTCACCCAGCCGATGCACGTGGCGGAGCGGTTCACCGGCCGCGCCGGCCGCTACGTGCCCATCGCCGAGACGGTGCGGGGCTTCCGGGAAATCCTGGAGGGCAAACACGACGACCTGCCCGAAGAGGCGTTCTACATGATCGGCACGATTGACGAGGCGGTGGAGAAGGCCAGACGGTTGGGCCGGGGGTAGTAAAAACCACCACGAAGGAATACACAAAGGGCGCAAAAATTCTCTTTAGTCTGAAAATAAACTGCGGTTCGGCTCGTGGGTGGTCACTCCGATGGGTAGTGATAAACCTAATCGTCCAATTCTATGCCGGTTTCATTTGCCCCTCCCCCTTACCCCCTCCCCGTCGAGGGCGGATGGATCGTCCGCCCTTACAACCCCACGGGGAGGGGGAAGAAAAATGGGGTTTTGCGGGGCGGCGGCTTCGCCGCCGCCCCGCAAAACCCCTCTCCATCCCCCCTCTCCCCCGCCCGCAGGGCAGGGGGAGAGGGGGGACCAAGGGGGGTGAGGGGGCATTTGCCCGGAATCACTACTCACCGGAGTGACTGCCGGCTTGTGGTATCCAGGACGCTATTTTCTGCTTTATGGTGCCCTTGGGGGCATTTACTGTGGTAGATCGTTCGGAGATGACAAAATGGGCATACGGCTGGAAGTGGTGACACCGGAGAAACAACTTTTCAGCGGGGAAGTGGATTCTGTTCTGGCGCCTGGGGCGGAGGGGCAGATGGGCATCCTGCCCCACCACGCGCCGCTGATCACGGTGCTGGCGGAGGGCAAACTGGTCGCCCGGACAGCCAATGAGGAATTTGCCTTCGCCATCCACGGGGGCTTTATGCAGGTCCTGCCCGACCGGGTGATCGTCCTGGCCGATGTGGGGGAACGGGCGGAGGACATAGACGTGGCCCAGGCGGAGGCGGCGCGCCGACAGGCGGAGGAACTCCTGAAGAAAGAGCCGCCGCCGGAAGTGCGCGCCGAGGCGATCGCCGCATTACAGCGGGCCCGCGTCCGCCTGCAGGTCGCCGGTCACCGTCGCCTCCGCCGCCCATCCGAAGAGAACCCATAAACCTGCAATCTGCAATCTGCAATTTGCAAT
>CAKZOY010000248.1 GCA_937138275.1 uncultured Chloroflexota bacterium | reverse complement strand
GTCCGGAAGCCGAATTGGGTAATACCATTTATACTTTTAACGCAGAATTTGTCATTATAATTTAGAATCTGCCATTGCCAATCTAAGCAATCTCCGCGGTGGGGAGGGCAAACGCGACGGTCAGGCCGCCTCCGGGGGTCGGTTCGGCCCAGATACGGCCTTTGTGGGCCTCCACGATGTGCCGGGCAATGCTCAGCCCAAGGCCACTGCCCCCTGCCGCCCGGGCGCGGGGATGCCCCTGCCACCAGGAACGCTCAAAGAGATGGGGCAGGTCCTCCGGCGGGACTCCCGACCCGTTGTCCGCAACCGCCACGACGACCTCCTGTCCGCGGTCGGTCACCCGGATTGTGATTTGCCCTTCCGGCGGCGTGTAGCGCAGCGCGTTCGCCAGCAGGTTGCCCATCACCTGAGATAGCCGGTCCCGGTCGGCCAGGACCAGCGGGAGGGCCGCCGGTCGCTCCAGCGAAAGTGCGATCCGTCGCTCCTGGGCCGCCGACCGGTGGGCCTCCACCATCTCCTCCAAAAAAAACCGCAGGTCCAGCGGGGCCTTGTAGAGGGTCAATTCCCCGGCATCGGCCTGAGATAGCAACCGCAGGTCCTCCACCAGACGGGAGAGGGTGCCCACCTGCGCCAGTGCCGCCGCCAGGTTTTCCGGATCGGTCGGGTAAACCCTGTCCAGCATTGCCTCCAGCGTTCCCTGCAGGACAGTGAGGGGCGTACGGAGTTCGTGGGCCAGGTCCCTCGTCTGATTCTGGCGGGCCTCCTCGGCCCGGGCCAGGCTCTCCGCCATCTGGTTGAACGCGCGGGCCAGTTGGGCGACCTCATCGCTCCCGCGGACCGGCGCGCGGGCGGAGAGGTCGCCGCGGGCGATGGCCCGGCTGGCCGCAGTGAGTTGCTGGAGGGGGTGGATGATGGACCGGAAGAGCAACCCACCGACGATGAGAGCCACCGTCAGGGCAACCAGCGTCGCGACCAGAAGGACCACGCGGACGCGGGAAAGGAAGGCCATCTGGGCCGTATCCAGGAGAGAATCCGCAGGGGAAGCCGCGGGGACCACATATCCCACTACCTCACCGTTCACCAGTATCTGAATGGCGGACTGGAGTTCCCGTCCCGACGCCTTCCCCCGCGGGTTTCCCCGCGTATCCCCCACAATCTGTCCGGCGGCATTGACGACCCGGAAATCCAGCCAGCGGTCATCGGGTGGCCCCATCATCCCCATTCCCGGCCGCATCATCCCGGGGCGCGGGAGGACAGCCAGCATCTCCTGCAGGCCATCCCACGAACCGTGGACGAGGTAGTATTCCGCCAGCGCAACGGAGACGCGCTCCCATATCCCGCCGCGGGCCATGGTGTATCGGCGAAACTCCTGCTCCGTCGTTCGGCCGACCAGGACCGCGACCAGGCCGATGGCGACTACGATGACAGCCAGGAAGGCCAGCATCCCCTTCCAGAACAAACTACGCATCTTTCAACTCCGGATTCAACCGATACCCCACTCCCCAGACGGTAAGGATGAACTGCGGGCGGCCCGGGTCGGGCTCTATCTTCCGGCGCAGATTCTTGATGTGCGCGTCAATCGTCCGCTCGTACCCGTCAAAGGCCACTCCCTGAACGGCCTCCAGCAGGTCGGCACGGCGGAAGACCTGCCCCGGCGCGCGCATCAGCGTCTCCAGCAGGTTGAACTCCGTCGGGGTCAGGTCCACCGGTTTGCCGTACACTGTCACCGTATGGGTGGAACGGTCCAGGACGATGGGGCCGATGTGGAGGACCGGCGGGGGCGGAGGCGGCGCCTGGGTGCGACGGAGCACCGCCCGCACCCGCGCCACCAGTTCCCGCGGGCTGAAGGGCTTGGTGACGTAGTCGTCGGCGCCCAGTTCCAGCCCCACAATCCGGTCCATCTCCTCCACGCGCGCGGTGAGCATGATAATGGGGACGTCCCGCTCCCGCCGGATGCGGCGGGTGAACTCCAGCCCGTCCATCTTTGGCATCAGGATGTCCAGGACGATCAGGTCAGGTTGCTCGTGCCGGGCCACGTAGAGGGCCTGCTCCCCGTCCGAAGCGGTGACTACACGAAATCCCGCCTCCTCCAGATACGCCCGCACCAGGCGCAGAATCTGCGGTTCATCGTCCACTACCAGAATGGTCTGCATAACTCACCCCCTGTTATCATCCCACAGGGGAGCGAAGATTTTTTGAAGAAAATGTGAAAGAACTGTGAAGATGAAGGCTTCAACCCACTTCATCACCCGGTACCGAACATCCGGTCTCCGGCATCTCCCAGTCCGGGGACGATGTAGCCGGCCTCGTTCAGTTGATCGTCTATGGCAGCCAGATAGACGGGGACATCGGGATGGGCCTGGGTGAAGCGGTTCACCCCGGGCCATGCGGCGATGATGCCGACGAACTTGATCCGCCGGGCGCCCCAGCGCTTGAGGATATCCACCGCCGCCACCGCGGAGCCGCCTGTCGCCAGCATCGGGTCCAGCACCAGGCAGACGTCCACCGTCGGGCTGACGGGGAGGCGGGAGTAGTACTCCACAGGCTGGAGGGTGCGCTCGTCCCGCGAGAGGCCGATATGCCAGACCTCGGCCCCGGGGAGCATCTGCCAGGCGCCCTCCACCATCACCAGACCGGCGCGCAGGATCGGGATCAGGCCGACTTTCTCCAGCAATCGCCGTCCCGTAGCGCGCCCCAGCGGGGTCTGGACCAGGACCGACTCCGTCTGCAGGTCAGCGGTTGCCTCGTAGACCAGGAGCGTGGAGATTTCCCGTACCAGTTCGCGAAACTTCTTGGGATCGGTTCGTTCATCCCGCAACAGGGCCAGTTTGTGCTGAACCAGAGGATGTGCGGAAACAAAGACCTGAGCCATTCTGCCTCCTGAAAAATAGTCGGTAGTCGGAAGTCGGCAGTCGGAAGTCGGGAGTCGGAAGTCGGAAGTCGGAAGTCGGAAGTCGGCAGTTGGGTGACCGGGATGCCAACAGTATACCCTTTCCGGCAC
>CAKZOY010000247.1 GCA_937138275.1 uncultured Chloroflexota bacterium | reverse complement strand
GGTTCTGTGGCCTTTCTGTGGCCGTTCTGTGGCCCCTTCACGCCCGCTCCGAGACCCCTGCTTCGGCGAAAGTCGCCATCTCGTTCAGCACCTTGCAGGCTGCCTCCACCAGACTCATCGCCAGCGCAGCGCCGGTCCCTTCCCCCAGGCGCATTTTCAAGTCCAGCAGGGGGGTCAGCCCCAGATGTTCCAGCATCGCCCGATGGCCCGGTTCCGCCGAGTTGTGGGCCGCGATGCAGTACGGGGTAACCTGCGGGGCAATTGCCGCCGCGATCAACGCCCCGGCCGTAGAGATAAAACCGTCTATGACCACCGGGATGCGATGGGCCGCTGCGCCGAGGATGATCCCGGCGATGGTCCCGATCTCAAACCCACCGACCTTCGCCAGCAAGTCCACTCCATCCCGCGGGTCAGGCCGGTTGACCTGCAACGCCCGCTCCAGGACGGCAATTTTGCGAGCCAGCCCCGCGTCGTCCACCCCCGTCCCCCGACCGGCGACCATCGCCGGAGGCAGACCGGTGACCGCCGCGACGACGGCTGCCGCCGGGGTGGTGTTGGCGATGCCCATATCCCCCGGCGCAACGATGTCCAGCCCGCGCGCCAACTCCTCTTCCACCAGGGCGATCCCCAACTCCAGGGCCTGTACCGCCTGCTCCCGACTCATTGCCGGCCCGCGGGCGATGTTGCCCGTCCCGTACCCGATTTTGCGGATTTTCAGGTCGGGATGGGGCTGGAGGTCCACCGCGACCCCAGCATCCACCACGGTGACCCGCGCCCCCACGTGGCGGGCCAGAACATTAATCCCGGCCCCACCGCGCAGGAAATTGTAAACCATCTGCGCCGTCACCTCCTGCGGGTAGGCGCTGACCCCTTCGGCCGCCACGCCGTGATCCCCCGCGACCACGATGACCGCCTTCTCCCGGATAACCGGCCGGGGATTGCCGGTGATTCCGGCGACCAGGATGGATAGTTCCTCCAGACGCCCCAAACTCTCCTGGGGCTTGGTCAACTGGTCCTGCCGCGCCCGTGCCGCGGCCGTTGCCTCTTCGTTAAGAGGACCGATGCGACCGATCGTTTCTTCCAGACGCATAGCATAGCCTCCTGAAGAGATGAGGGTTTCTCCTGCAGTTCCTTCAGCGCGCGCAGCGCCATCAGCAACCGCTCATTTTCCTCCTCTCGCTGGGTCGCCACCCGAATGTAAGCCGGAAGGCCAAAGGACGCGCAACTCCGCACCAGAATCCGATGTCGCCAGAGAACTTCGTGTGTCAGGTCCCCGTCTCCTGTCTGGATGAGGAAGAAATGGGTCGCCGTCGGCGGGGCCGGTAACTCCAGCGCAACCACTGCCGCGTGGAACGCTTCGGCGAGGCCGCGCAGATGGCGCCACATCTCCCGGTATGCATCCAGGTGTTCCAGGACGACCAGCCCTACCTCCTGCGCGGCCGCGTTGACGCTCCAGGGCGGCTGGACCCGACGCAGGGCCCGGACGATTTCGACCGTTCCCAGGACGTACCCCAGCCGCAGGCCAGCCAGCGCGTAGTCCTTGGTCATAGAGCGCAGGAGGGCCAGATGTCCGCTCTCCAGGAGCGCCGTGGCATCCCAGGGCGCGGCGACAAAGTTGACATACGCCTCGTCCAGTACCAGCAGGCTCCCTCCTCGCTCGCACTCCGCCAGCAGGGCCCGTACCGCCTCCGGCCCCAGGTAGACCCCCGTGGGGTTGTTGGGATTGCAGAGCCAGACCAGGCGGGGACGGAGGGAAGCGATCTCCCGGATGGTACGCTCCACATCCGGGCGGAAGTCCACGGACTCGTCGCTGCGCAGGATGGTGACCCGCGCGTCCATCATCTCGCAGGCTACCCGGTACTCGCCAAACGTCGGGCCGACGATCAGGGCGGCGTCGCCCGGCTCCAGGTAGGCCAGTGCGACCAGCCAGATCGCTTCGGCGGTCCCGTTGGTCACCAGAATCTGTTCGGGAGAAACCCCGTGCAGTTCGGCCAGACGCTCCCGCAACCGGCCCGCCCTCCGGTCGGGGTAGCGGGAGACCGCAACCTGCGCCAGCGCTTCCCGGACCGCCGGTACCGGCCCGAAGGGATTGCTGTTGACGCTGAAATCCAGCACTTCCTCCGGGGAGACCTCTTCGGCCCGAAGTCGGGCGTAATCCAGCCCACCGTGCCGGTCGCCCACCAGATGCTGAACTGCCCGCCTGGGTTGTACTGCCATAAGTCCTCCCCGAGCATAGAGCACACTGCGCGCAGAGGGTTCCTCACCTAATCCCCGTGCGCAGTACCACCGCAAAAATCAGCAATACCCCGATTACCAACGCGCTGCACCAGCGCACCATCCGCAGGGCCCGGCCGATCGTCCGGGCGTCCCGCGGGCCGTCCCCACCCTCCAGCCGGTACTGCCCGACCTTCTCCAGTGTGACGCCCAGCGCGCCCGCCATCGCCGCCATCGTCCAGCCCGCGTTGGGGCTGAGCGTCCGGCGGTGCTGAGCGACGGCCGTCCGCCAGGCCCCAATAGCATTCTCGCCCGCCAGCGCCGCCGCGCCCACCAGCAGCAACGCCGTCAGCCGGGCCGGAATCCAGTTCAGGACGTCGTCCAGTCGGGCGGCGAATTTACCGATGTACTCCCGATCCGGGTCGTGGTGGCCCCACATGGAGTCGGCGGTATTGGCGAACCGGTAGGCCCAGGCGCCGGAGAGCCCACCCAGCGCGAACCAGAAAAGCGGGCCTGTTAGGCCGTCAGTGATGTTTTCGGCCAGCGATTCCACCGTCGCCGAAACGACCAGCGGTTCCGGCAGGTGGGCCGTCTCCCGCCCCACCAGGTGCCAGCGCACCACCCGCCGCGCCTCCGGCAGGTCTCCCTGCTCCAGCGCAGCCTGCACCTCCCGACCGGCCGAAAGGAGCGCCCGAAGGGCAAAGGTCACCTTCAACAGGGGGATGCTCCAGAGCCACCATAGAGAAACAGAGAGGCGGGCAAGGAAAAACCAGGGGAGGGCAAAGAGGGCCATGCCTCCCAGCACCCAGAACGTCCCGAAAAGCACCTGCACGACGGGATGACTTCGGGGACGTACTTTCCATCCCAGGCTGAGAAACCGCCCCATCCACCCGACCGGATGGAGCGCGGTGGGGAGTTCCCCAAGCACCAGGTCCAGCAAGACCGCGCCCAGGAGCACAAGACCGGCGGTCTCAGGCCCCATTCGCCCCCTCCAGAACGGCGGTGACGTCCAGGAACCAGACCCCCTGATGCTGGTGGACGGTTTCCTGGGCGTCCGCGCCCGGGTGGACGATGAGCCGTCGCCGGAAGAGAGGACCTTCGGTGACCAGAGTGTGATATTCCCCCATTTCGCCACAGGGATGGGCTCCCCGCGCCCGGATTTCCGCCACCAGTTTGGGGTCCAGCGGGCGCCCCAGCCAGGCCGGGTCCTCCCTGCTGGCAACTACGACCGCCCGGAACCCCGCCGCCCAGAACTCCTCCAGCAACCGATCCGGGTCTTCCCCCCAGAGGGGCAGGAGCGGAGTGATGCCCACCTCCGCGCACACCCGTTCCACCCACTCCCGATGGGGGTCCAGCGCCATATCGCCGAAGACGCCGCCCGTTACGCCGGCGCGGGACAGCATCCGCATCGCGTCCTTGAAATGGGCCTCGTACTCCTCCCAGGACGTCTGCACCTGAATGAGGGGGATGCCCATCGCCTGCGCCTGCAAACTGATGACCTCGGCCGGAAGGCCGTGGGAGCGGGAGCGGGCGCCGTCCTCGCTCACGCAATTCAGCAGATATGCGATCGGATGGCCCTGCTGACGGGCCCGGTAGGCCGCCAGGGCGCTATCCTTCCCTCCACTCCACGAGACGAAGAGTTTCATTGCCCAACCTCAACCTATCGCTGAAACGTAACACCGCTTCGCAACGCCACTTCGCCGCGCTCCGTGGCTGACTACGAGGGGGATTCCCACGGCTCCACCCATCCGCAGACGCGGCAGTGATGCGCCGCGGCCAGCATCCCGGCCCCGCACCCCGGACAGGATTTCTCGCCGGGGCCGGGACGGGGAATCCGGCCGACCACCTCGCGGTATATCCGGTAGTAGTACGGATGGTCGGGGCAGAGAAAGCGGACCGGCGCCCTCTGGTCCGACTCCGTCACCAATCCGGCGATGGTCTCCCGCAGGGCGGTGAAACCCGACCCGACCTCTATGGGCCGCTTGTCCTGCCAGCAGACCTCCGTCGGCAGGGCCCCCTCAAACGCCTTGCGGAGCACCCACTTGCCGTATTGGCGACCGTCCTCATACCGCACCTTCAACGCCGGGGGGACCGTGAGCGCCAGGGTGACCACCTCCAGGTCCAGATACGGCTGGCTCACCCGCAGGCCCAACCCCGCCCCCAGTTCGTTGGCAGAAAAATGCATCCGCCCAACCAGCCAGGGGATGTACCGCTCCAGGTCCAGATGAAACATGTACGAGTACCCGGCAAACAGTTCGTCCGCGCCGTCACCGGTCATCACGCTCCGGTAGCCGCGTTTCCGGGCCTCATCCAGCGCGAAGGAAATCGCCAGGTCATTGGGGAGCGCGGGGTCAAAACTGCGCCGGATACGGATAACGTCGGGGATTGCCGCCAGCGCTTCCTCCACCGTCACCCGCCGGAGGATCAGTTCCAGCCCCAGAGCCCGGGCGACCGTCTCCGCATAGGGAAGGTCTCTTCCGGTCTCGCCCAGACACACGTGGACGGCGGGAATCGTCGGGGAGAGAACAGCCAGAATAGAGGTGTCCAGTCCTCCGGAAAAGAGAAGTACATCGGCCGGATTCCGGGCGATGCTGGTACGCAGACAGGCGCGCAGGCCGTCCAGAAGAGACGGGGAGAAATCCATCGGGACGTTCATTCCGTCAGACAGACCGCTTCGTCCCAATAGCGGGGGAGCACGACCGGACGCCCGCCATCATCGGGGCGGGGAAAGACGGTGATCCCGCTTCCGTAGATAGCCAGCAGGCGGTCGCTGCGGAGGACGTCCCGCGGGTCGCCCAGCGCGATCAACCGTCCGTCCACCAACAGAGCCAGTCGGTCGGCAAAGGTGGATGCCAGGTTCAGGTCATGCAGGACAATCAGGACGCCGATCCCGTCCTCCAACGCCATCCGGCGGATCAGGGAGAGGATCGCCACCTGATGGTGGATGTCCAGATGGGTCGTCGGCTCATCCAGCAGGAGACAGCGGGGCTCCTGGGCCAGCGCCCGGGCCAGCACCACCCGCTGGCGCTCGCCGCCGGAGAGTTGCCCGATGAACCGGTCGGCCAGATGGGCAATGCCCACCCGCTCCAGCGCCCGCCACGTTGCCTGGCGGTCCCGCTCGCGCGGCACCCCCAGGAATCCCAGGTACGGCGTCCGCCCCAGGAGCGCGCTCTCCCAGACGGTGAACGTCGGCGGGATGTAGGCGCCCTGGGGGACCAGCGCTGCCTGGCGGGCCAGCGCGCGCGGGGGCCAATCCTGGGGCGCGCGGCCGAAGAGGCGCACCATCCCCTCCAGCGGGCGGAGCAACCCCGCCGCCAGCCGGATCAGGGTGGACTTGCCCGCGCCGTTGGGGCCGATCAGTCCCAACACCTCCCCCGGCATCAGGCGAAAGGAGACTCCCTGCAGCACTGGCCGTCCGTTGTATCCGAACGTCAGATTCTCCACTTCCAGCGGTAATGTCATCAGAACACCTCCCGCTTCTGCCGCCGCAGCAGGTAAAGGAAAAACGGCGCACCCACTACGGCCGTCACCACCCCCAGGGGGAGTTCTCGCGGGGCGAAGACCGTCCGGGCGGCACTATCGGCGAGGATCAGGGTCGCCGCGCCGATCAGACCGCTCATGGGCAGGAGGAACCGGTGATCGGGCCCCCACAGGAGGCGGACGATGTGGGGGACGATGAGGCCCACGAAGCCCACCACCCCGCTCACGGAGACGGCCGCGGCGGTCGCCAGGGAGACGGCGACAATCAGAATCCCCTTCGTCCGCTCCACCGCCACCCCCAGCGACTGCGCCTGCTCCTCATCCAGTTGCAGGACGTTCAGCGTGTGGGCATACCCGCCGATGACCACCAGTCCCCCCAGCACATACAGGAAGACCACCCGCACTTTCTCCCAGTCCGCCAGGGCCAGGCTTCCCATCAGCCAGCCCAGGACGTGCATCGCCTGGAAGGCGTCTCGCATCATGTACATCAGGAAGACGGTCGCCGCGGAGAGGATGGCGTTGAGCGCCACCCCAGCCAGGATGAGGGTGGTGATGGGCGTTCGCCCGCCGACGCGCGCCAGTCCATAGACGGCGGCGGTAGCCAGGAGCGCGCCGACAAAGGCTGCCAGGGATACCCCGTTCCAGCCCCCTACGCCAAACCGCCAGACCAGGACAATCGCGAGCGTGGCGCCGAAGGATGCTCCGGACGAAACGCCGATCAGATACGGCTCCGCCAGGGGGTTGCGGAAGAGGGCCTGGTAGACCGCCCCGGCGACTGCCAGGGTCAATCCTACCAGCCCTCCTAAGATCACCCGCGGCAGGCGAATCTGGAAGAGGATGGTCTCCCAGGCCGCGGGCCAGTCCGCAACCCCTGAACCGCCCAGATTCGCCCCGATAATCCGGGCGACGGTAAATGGCGGGATGGAGACCGCCCCCCAGGCCATCCCCAACGTGCCGACGAGCAGGAGACCTGCCGCTGCAGCGATCAGAAAGGGCGTGCGTCGCCGCGCGGAGGGAAAGCGAAGAGCCTGCGGGACGGTAGATGATCCCATTTCACCACCTTACCCACTTGCAAACTTGCCCACTTGCTTACTGAAACGCATCCGGATGGAGCGCGCGGGCGATCAGTTCCAGTGCGTCCACGACCCGCGGGCCCGCGCGGCTGACCACATCCCCCTGCTCCGCGGTCAGTTCCACAATGCGCCCGTTGACCACGGCGGAGATTTTCTCCCATCCGGCGCGGGCCATAACCGACTCTTTTGTCTCCCCGTAGGGATGGTCAGCCAGGAAGATGACCTCGGGGTCCTTGGCGATGATCGCTTCAGCGGAGAGTTGCACCCAGGCC
>CAKZOY010000246.1 GCA_937138275.1 uncultured Chloroflexota bacterium | reverse complement strand
CAAAACCCCTCTCTGTCCCCCCTCTCCCCCGCCCGTCAGGGCAAGGGGGAGAGGGGGGTAAGGGGGGTGAGGGGGCTAAAAACCGCCCATTTTGCGCCGCCAAGGCGATAGCCCGTCTGGCCTTTGCCCTTCCAGCGGCCTTTTCCAAGGGCACATCTGTCAATTTTTGTTTATAACTTAAAATTTGCCATTGTCAATCTAATCACTGCTCAGGAGTAACTACCCCTTCGGCAGTTCCCTCAAGAAATGCCAGTACCCGCTCGGCGATTTCGTCGGGGGTGAGGGTGTCGGTCTCCAGGATCAGGTCGGCGTGGGCGCGGGCATGGGAGAGGCGCGCGGTCATCTCCTGCCAGGCGTCAGGGGGAAATCGCTGGTCCAGCCGCCGCTCCGCCACCTCCCGGGAGACGTCCAGATAGACCAGGTGCCGGGGGCGGGTGACCCGCTGCCACATCGCGGGAACGCCGGAGTGCTCCTGGGCAATCTCGCGGGCAGCGATCCCGCGGGCCCGCAGGGCATGCACCAGAGTGCTCTTGCCCGCCCCACACGGTCCGACGATGCCCACTACGGGCTGCCCCTCCCCGAGGCGGAAGACCGTCTTTTCAACCGATCCAGCCAACTCTTCTCTCCCCGTCTCTGGGGTTCCGGGCACGCCGACGCGTTCAGCCGGTGCAGGCGGCTCAGCGCCTCCAGCGGCGCCAGGACGACCAGACAGTCCCCCGCCGCCAGCGCCCGATCGGCGGGCGGATGGAAGTCCACTCCCCCAGAGGTGGAGTGCAGAATGATGGAGAGGTCCAGTTCCTGCTCCACCTCTTCTACCCGCTTGCCCACCAGTGCGGAGTTCGGGTTGACCGTCAGGCGGCTGATGTTGAGCAGGACGTCGTTGAGGTAGAAGGAGTACTCCACGGCGGCGCGGGGGGCGGCGGCAGCCAGGGCAGGGGCCGCCAGCGCCGAGGCGCTGTAGGCAGCGAATCCAAACAGGAGCAGCAGGAAAAAGAGCATCAGGGTGAAACGGAACTGCTGGATCAGCAGCCGGGTATCCCGGAGATAGGCCCGCAGGGTCCGGGAACGGGCGGTCATAGCAGGTACCCCTCCGGGAGGCCCACCTGGACGTGGAGACGGCGCACCCGGTCGCCGTCGTCGGGGTGGACGCAGAGAACCAGGACGCTGATGTCGTCCCGCGGGCGGCCCTCCTCCAGCGCCAGAGCGCGGGCCAGCAATTCATCGGCCATCTGGCGGGCGTTCGGGCCGCGGGCGATGATCTCGCCAATGGCGGCAGGGATGTCCAGCGGTCCGCCCTTGTGCTCGCCCGCCAGCGCCAGCCCGTCGGTGTAGACGACAATCGCCAGTCCCGGTGTCAGGGTCACCTCGGCGATGACAGGCCGGGTGCGGGGGTAGATGCCCACGGGGTGGGAGGGCTCGTCCAGAAGGCGAAGGGTGCCGTCGGGGTTCACCACGACGGTCGGCAGGGGGTTGTTGCGGGAAAGGACGACCGTCCGGGTGGTCAGGTCCACGGAAACGATGTTGAGTGTGGCGGAGACCTTGCCGCCTTTGGAGGTGTAGAGCAGGTCGTGGGCGGCGCGGGCAGCCGCGCCATCCCGTACCCCTTCGGCCATTTCGGCGATGGCCTTGCGCGCGACCAGGTTGCTGATCGCTTTGGCGGCCCGCCCGGAGCCCTGCCCGTCCACCAGCACGAATGAGAACCCGCCATGGGGACGCTCAATCATTTCCAGCGTGTCCCCGCTTTCCTGGCTGGCCCACTTGGGCACTTTGGCGACGGCGACTTCTATGCGCATGGGTTGGGGATTGGGAAATCGGGAAATTGGTAGATTGGGAAATTGGTTGCTGGTGGGATTATAAACCGAAGCGGGGTTTCCTGCAAGGGGTAGAAACTCAGGGGCTTGCGCAGCAAGTCGCCCCGCATGGGAAAGGGGTGGGGTGTGGGGTTTGTGGGGGCGGCGAAGCCGCCCCCACAAACCCCACTTTCCCCCTTTTCACGGGCGCACCATTCCCTTAAAACGATTTACTGCACAAACCCGCGCCAAAATCCTATTTGACACCGAACAGGTGTTCGTTTATAATGAACAAAGAGAAAACCGACCTCGGAGGTAATGGATGAGCGCGTGGGAGCCTTTGACCGAGCGACAGCAGCGCATCCTGGCCTGTATTCGGGATTTTCTCCGGGAGCGCGGTTACCCGCCAACCGTCCGGGACATCGGTCGGGAAGTGGGGATTTCCTCCCCCTCGGCGGTGAAGTACCAGTTAGAACAACTGGAACAGCGGGGATTCATAGAGCGAGACCCGCGGTCTTCCCGCGGGATCCGCCTCTCTGCCTCCGGTGCCCGCCTCCTGGGGTCCGATGACGTTGTTTCCATCCCCATACTGGGCATCATTGCGGCCGGTGAGCCGATCCCGGTCCCGGATTTCTCTCTGCGGGACGTCGGGGACACTATTGAACTGACGCGCGGCATCCTGGGAGATATCCGGGACCTTTACGCCCTGCGCGTTCAGGGGGATTCTATGATAGACGCCCTGATCCACGATGGAGACATCGTCATCATGCGCCACACCCGGCAGGTGGAGAACGGTGAAATGGCTGCCGTGTGGCTGCGGGATCGGGGGGAGACTACCCTGAAACGGGTGTACTGGGAGGGGGGACGGGTTCGCCTCCAGCCCGCCAACCCGACGATGTCCCCCATCTACATAGACGACCCCCGCCAGGTGGAGATTCAGGGCAAAGTGATGATGGTCATCCGGCAGGTGCGCTGAATGGCTGTTCTACAGCCCCAGCGCTTCACGAATTGAGGGGTAATTGTCGTCTGCTATGGCCGGCGGCGGGGACACCGGACGAATGGGGAGCAGGACGGTGAACGTGCTTCCCTGTCCCGGTGCCGACTCCAGCCAGACGCGTCCCCCGTGGGCTTCGGTCAGAGATTTGACGATGGAAAGCCCGACCCCCAGCCCTCCCGCCTGCATGCGCAGCGGGTCCTCAGAGCGGTAGAACCGTTCCCATATCCGCGATTGTTCCTCCACCGGGATGCCGATCCCCGTATCCTGTACCCAGAGACGGCAGAAGCGGGGGGCGGACCCGTCCGGCTCCGGAACCACCGTCACCCCCACCGTTACCCGACCGCCAGGGTAGGTGAACTTGACCGCGTTGCTGATCAGGTTGGTTAAGACCTGGCGGATCCGGAGCGGGTCCACTTCTATGATGGGCAGGTCGTCCGCCACTTCCAGCCGCCATTCCAGTTGCCGGGCTTTCATCTGGGGGACAAAGGACTCCAGGGCCTCGCCGACCAGAAGACCCAGGTCCGTCGGTGCGTAGTTCAGTTCCAGTCGCCCCCGCTCGCTCTCGGCCATCGCGATGAGGTTATTGGCAATCGTGACCAGGCGGCGGGCATTCTCGTGGATAATATTGACGAAAGTGGACTGAGTGGGAGACAGCGTGCCGACCATGCCGCCATAAAGGGCCTCGCTATAGCCCAGGATGGCCGTCAGCGGAGTGCGGAGTTCATGGGAGACGCTGGCGATAAATTCCCGTTTGGATTGCTCCGCCCGAATCTCTCGGGTGACATCGCGCAGCACCGCCACTGTTCCCAGATGTTCCCCAGAGGGAAGATGTACCGGAGCCGCGCTGACGGCGATGTGCTTCCCCTCCAGGTCAAAAAGGACCTGAAGGGGCGGTTGCAGGCTTTCCAGGTTCTCTACCGGCTGATTGGCGATGGACTCCAGGGCTTGCCGGATCGGGCGATCCAGTAATTGATCTCGGGAAACTCCTATAATCCGCTCGGCCGCGGCGTTCAGCAGAATAGCCAGCCCCCCCTCATCGGTGACGATGATCCCTTCAGTAGTGCTCTCCAGGATGGCTTGCCGCAGCGAGGCTTCCCGCTCCTGTTCCTGAAGGGTCTGAGCCAGCCGGGTGACTTCCTTCTCCAGGCGGCGGTAAAGATAGACGTTCTCTATCGCCGCGCCCATCTGGGCGGCAATGGATTCGCACAAGCGGGCATCCCGGGTTTCAAAGGGAGCGGGATGGTGGTCGTTGATCACAATCAGGACGCCCGCCACCCGGTCCCGGTGCACCATAGGCTGGATGATAGTCGGCCCGCCCCGCGTACTCTGCACGAGGTCGTACAGGGCCCGCAATTCCGGTTGGGGCTGGCGCGGATGCAGGATCAGATGCCGACGCCGCCGTAGCGCATGGGCCAGCAAAGAATACCGATTCAGCGGGACATCCACCGTCTCGGGCAACATCAGGTGGCCTGCGGGGGATGTGTACAGAGTTGTCAGGCGCAATGTCTGTATTTCCTCTTCGGAGGGACTGGCGCTTTCCTGGGGAGGTCGCAGCAGGATGGCTACCCGGTCGGCATCCAGTGCCTGAGCAATGTTTTCCGCTACTTGTTTCAGGACCCGCTCCAGTTCCAGCGACTCGCTCAGCGTCCGCCCTGCTTCCAGCAGCGAGAACAGTTCTCTCGTCTGCTGGAGAGAGCGCTCGCTCAACATTTGCAATTCCTGCCGGTAAGCCCAGAGGTCCTGAAGCGCTGCCCGATACACGACGACAGAGATGAGGGGATAACCGAAAAGGTTGATCATTCGCCCCAATCCTGCCTGGTCTATCATCACCAGGCCATTGCCCAGGGCGATGATGAGGAACGCGATACCGGGCAATAAAGACCCGACCTCTCGGCGCCGCCAGATGAGCAACAGACCGCTCAGCAGAGCCAGCAAAGTCGCCCACAGATCCCAGAGAAACTGCTGCCAGAATGCCGAGTATTCAAAAAAGGGGACTGCCTGAACCAGGGGGTACCAGAGGGGAAAGAACACCAGAGTGGCCCCCCCAATTGCCGCCAGGTTGACAAACAGGAACCATCGTCCTCCCCGGCGCCCGATGAGGGGGGCCAGGAAAGCCCAGCCCATAATGACCAGGCTGGCAACTTCCAGAGCGTAGAGAAGGGGGGACAGGAGGGCATGTCCTTGAGGCCCGAGAGCCAATAACGGAAGTCGCAGGATCAGGATGAAGAGGAACGCGTAGAGGAAACGCCGTTGATCGGGGTTGCGCGTGTGACGGTATTCTATCAGCGCGATACCTGCCGCTCCCTCCAGAGCCAGAAGGATCAGCAAGTGATATATGAAAGTGCCCGGCCCGGTGCTGAGCAAATTGTAGATGGGGCCCAAAATGCCCATAAACCTCCTTCCCGATCAGAAAGGCGCCGATAGAGGCGTCGGAGTAAACGTTGGAGTGACAGTGATCTGGGGCGTGCGCGGTGTGAAAGAGATCACCAGACTAACGGTCAAACTGAGTACGACCAGAATGCTGATAATGAGAAATGCCCGCTGGTTGCGAGAGATCCGGTTTTTCCTGCGACTCATTGTCATCCACTCACACAGAATTGCTGGCAGGGAAAAGGGTGCTTATGTATTATAATCCCATTCTATTCACAGGGCAATTGGATTGGGTGTCAGATGTGTTTCCGTTTTGGGGCAAACTTCCGCGCAGGCCCTTGCGGGTTTGTGCAGCAAATCCCTTTCGGAGAGCGGTATCTCTGTGAAAAAGGGGATGGGGTTTGTGGGGGCGGCGAAGCCGCCTCCACAAACCCCACACCCCACCCCTTGCATGGGTAAGTGTTTTTTCACCCCCAGGAGCGAGAGGCAAAAAATCTATTTCCTCCCTGCCTTGTCGCGGGCAATATCGCGCTTTCGCCTGACGAAAACGGTTAGATTGACAATGGCAGATTCTAAATTATAATGACAAACTATGGGTTAAAAGTATAAATGGTATTACCCAATTCGGCTTCCGACCGAAAGAGGTCCCCTGGTGAGCCGAAAGAGATCGGGC
>CAKZOY010000245.1 GCA_937138275.1 uncultured Chloroflexota bacterium | reverse complement strand
CCGAGGTGAAATGGGAGGCGGCGATTGACCGGGTGACCAGCGCCGCCGTCCCCCGCCAGTTGGAGCGCGTTCCGGCCAATACCCTCTTCACCCCGATGGAACTGGTCTTCAGCCTCTACCTGCCCCAGGACACCGTTCTCTTCGGTCACCTCCTCACCACCCTGCAACTGGTAGAGGACGACTACCTGGGAGGGCAGGGAAGCCGCGGGTCGGGCAAGGTGCGTTTTGAGAACATCACGCTGACCTGCAAAAAAGGCGATACCTATGAGACCATCGGGGAGAAGAGGTCATATTCAACCCTGAAAGACCTCCTGCAGGAGAAAGCGCAAATCCTGGACTGGGTTGCCCGTTCGGTTCCCATTCCCCGATAAGGAGGCCGCTATGATCGCGGTTGAACTGTACCCGCGCGGCACCTTCCACGTGGGCGAACTGGGCGTGGGTCGTGAGGAGACGCTGGAATACATCCCCAGCGACACTCTCTACGCGGCCATAGTCTACGCCTGGGTGATCGCGGGCGAGAAAGGCCCTTTTACCCCCCCACCCCTTCGCCTCACCTCGGCCTTCCCGCGCCTGGGAGCGGTCCGCCTGTACCCGCGCCCGTTCGTGCGCATTCGGGCAGAGAGAGAACGCCGGGAAGAACTGGGGAAAACGATCGCCCGGTTCGCCTGGTGTTCCGAGCGCATCTTCGCCCTCCTGCTCCAGGGCGCCGATATGACCCCTCTGGCGCGCAGCGAACACTTCATCGCCGGTATCTGGATACATCCCGACGACCGCCCTCTCCTGCCTCCGCCGCCCAACGGGGCAGAAAAATGGGAAGCGTTCTGGACGACGCAGCCCCCCGTACCCCACGTGGTCGTCGATCGGAGGCGAAGCACTCCCAACCTCTTTCACAGCGGACGCCTGACGTTTGGGCCGGGATGTGGTCTGTGGTTCGGTGTAGAGTTCAACACGCCAGATGCCCGCAACCTTCTGGAACGCGCGCTCCACTACCTGGCCGACGCCGGTCTGGGCGGACTGCGCTCTACCGGACACGGCGCGTTCACCTTCGCCATCCGGGAAGATTCCATCCCTGCGCCGGACGTCCCCGCCGACTATGCGGTGACCCTTTCCCGCTACCTCCCCGCCAACCCCGCTGAAGTCGCTTTCGCCCTCCAGGCCGACCACGCCGCCTATAAACTGGTGCTGCTGAGCGGCTGGTGCCAGGACGACGCAGGCCACCCCTGGCGGCGCAAGCAGGTGCGCATGGTGCGGGAGGGGAGTGTGCTCCGCTGGAACGGGCATCCCCTGGGACAGGTCGCCGACCTGAAACCCGAACACGTCGGAAAGTTCGGCGATCGGCCGGTGCTCCGCTACGGCCTGGTTTTCCCCGTCCCGGTCGCCAAGGAGGCGTTGCTATGATATACTCCGTCCGAATCTCCCTGATTTCACCCTTGCACATCGGCACCGGCAAAATCCTGCTTCGGGACTACGATTTCAAGACCGTGGGCCCGAGAACCTGGGTGTTGAACCAGGACGCCATCCTCGCCGATGCCTACGACCGTTCCGGGGCAAAACCCGACTGGAACCTGCTGGCCCTTCCCCCCGGGCAACTGGTACAGGATACAGAACTCTACGACGGTTCGCCCTTTGTCCGTTACGCCCTGGAGGGCAGCATCACAGTGGACCGGGTGCGCGAGCAAATAAAGGACGTCTACGGGCAATGCTACCTGCCCGGATCGTCCCTGAAAGGCGCGCTGCGCACTGCCCTGATGAGCCACGCCATTCGCTCCGGTCACTTCCAACCCAACCTGGACGCTCTGGGGGACGGCCGTGAGTGGGCCGGTCTGCCCTGGGAACGCACAGTTTTCGGCCCCGATCCCAATCGGGACCTCCTGCGTGCCCTGATCGTCTCCGACAGCAATCCTCTTCCTACCTCCCCCTCGCCGCTGATGCTGCTGAACGCACAGGTCTTCACCAAAGACGGTCGGCCCGGCTCCCCCATCGTCGTGGAAGCCATCAAGCCGGATACCGTCTTCCACACCACCCTGCGCATTGATGAGTACCTCCTTTCCGATGCCGCGCGCGCTTTGCGCTTCAGCGACCGGCGGCAATGGCTGATGGACCTGGCGCAGATCGCCAACGCCATCAGCCGAGCACGCATTGAACAGGAAATGCGGTGGTACCAGGGGAACCCCGTTTTCCAGAACGTTCTTTCTCTATATAATCAACTGGCCCAGTTCCGCCCCCGCGCGAACGTCTTCATCCTGCAAATCGGCTGGGGTGCCGGGTGGACTGCGAAAAGCGTCGGGGTCTGGCTGCCCAAAGCCGCCCAAGACACGTTGCGACAGCGCTATAAACTGGGACGACCGCCGCGCGCCGGTCGGGATTGGCAGCCCAACCTGACCCAACCGTTCCCCCGTAGCCGCCGCCTGCGCGCCCGCCGCACCCAGAACCAGGCCGTCCCCGACCGGCCTCTGGGATGGGTCCTGGTGGAACTGGAGGAGCAATGAAGGCCATCTCCTTCCTCGGCACCGGCAAGTATGAGACCGTCACCTACACCTACGGGGGGCAGGAGCACACCACCCGCTTCTTCCCCGACGCGCTCTATCACTTCTTTCCGAATATCCAGACCCTCTACCTTTTCGTCACCGATACCGTCCAGAAGCACAGCAATTTCCAGGAGATCAAGGCCCTCATCCCCTCTCCGCCCCTGGAGCCCGTCCCCATCCCCGAAGGCCATTCGGAGGAGGACCTCTGGGAGATTTTCCGTATCCTGACCGATAGGGTGAGCGAAGGGGATGAGGTGGTCTTGGACATCACCCATTCCTTCCGGTCGCTCCCGTTCCTGACCTTTCTGGCCGCGGCCTACCTGCGCACCGCCCGCGGGGTGCAGGTCCGGGCCGTGGTCTACGGAGCCTACGAGGCCCGGCCTGTAGAGGGGGGTCCAGCCCCCGTCTTTGACCTCACTCCCTTCGTCTATCTGCTGGACTGGCTGGCTGCGGCGAACGAGTTCATCTATACGGGCAACGCCCGCTCTCTGGCCTGCCTGCTGGCACGGGAGGGCCAGAACCGCTGCGCAAACCGTCTGAAGAAAGCGGGGAAGACGCTGGGGGAGTTCTCCCGGGCGATGATGCTCTGCCGACCGCGGGAGGTGATGGAGAAGGCAGGGAATCTGGAGAGGGTGCTGCGGGACGCCGGTGCGGATATGGCCCAGTGGGCCCGTCCCTTTGAGGTGATGGCCGGCCGTATCGCCCAGGAGTACGGTCGGTACACCCTCCCCGATCCGACCGCGCCGGAGAACGTCGCCGAGAGCCTGCGCCGCCAGTTGGACCTCATCCGCTGGTATCTGGAGCACGATCAGGTCATCCAGGGGGTGACGCTGGCCCGGGAGTGGCTGGTCACCGCCATCGGCTGGCGGCATAAGGGAGCGTTTCTCCTGAGCCTTCGGGAACGGGAAGAGATAGAGAAGGGAGTGAACGGCATCGCCAAACTTCATCAGAATGAAATTTCCGAAGAGCAGTTGAACGATGTCGGGAAGTGGTTGCGCGGGCAGAAGGAGCAGGACCAGGTTCGGAAGGTGTGGGACCACCTCAGCGGGGCACGCAACGACCTGGACCACGCCGGGATGAACGAGGGGCCAATGGCCGCCGCCCGGCTGCACCGGAAGGCGCAGGAGGAGATTCTCCCCCAGCTGGAGAAACTCGCCCAGGCCTGGGAACTGCTGGGAGGAAACCCGTGATCGTCCTCAACTTCTCCCACCCCCTCACACCGGAACAGATCGGCCAGATTGAGTCACTCGCCAGGCAGAAAATGGAGCGGGTCATAGAAGTCGCCGTCCACTTTGACCATCACCAGCCCTTTGGCCCGCAGGTCGTTGCGGCGGTGGACGCCTGCGGCCTCTCTCCCACCGAATGGCAAACGACACCACTGGTGGTGGTCCCACCCGCGCTGAATTTTATCGCCGTACTCCTCATTGCCGAGTTGCATGGACGCATGGGGTACTTTCCCCCGTGCGTCCGTCTCCGGCCCGTGGAGGGAGCGATCCCACCCCGCTACGAAGTGGCGGAGGTGCTGGACCTGCAGGGGCAGAGAGAATCCGCCCGCCGTCGGCGGTAGTTCCTGCCCTCGCAGGTGCACCTTAACAACCGAGAGGACCATACCACGGGGGAGGCGCCGCACTACCGACGGGAAGATGCCACCGCTATACGTTACGGTTCAAGGCGCAAAGTTGTGTTACCGGGGCCGCCGCCTGGTGGTGGAGAAGGATGAGGAGGAGGTCCTCTCCGTCCCCGCCGTCCATGTGGACCAGGTGCTCATTTTCGGCAATGTGACCGTCACCACGCCGGCGCTGAGTTTCCTGCTGGATCGGGGGATCAGCACCGTCTTTCTGACGACGGAGGGGCGGTACAAGGGACGGCTGGAGGGGCCCACTGGGGGCAACGGTCCGCTCCGTCTGCTCCAGTATCAGCGGGTCAGCGATAGCGCGTGGGCGCTGGAGGTGGCGCGCGCGATGGTGGCCGCCAAACTGCATAATATGCGCGCCCTCCTGCGTCGCTACGCCCGCCGTGCTGAAACGGGCCAGTCCACCGACGGGGAAACTCTCCCCGGCCCGGAGGAGGCCGTTTCGCCGCCGGGGAAACCCGCCCCCGCTCCCGACCGTGCGGAGGAGGAGTCGCTGCCCCCTGTCCCAGGGGAGGGAGAGCGGCTGGAAAAACTGCGGGCCGCGGCCGACGATCTGACCGTCCTCATAGACCATCTGGGACGCTGCCGCTCCCTTCTCTCCCTCAATGGGATGGAGGGACGGGGAACCGCCGTCTACTTCTCCGTCTTCCGCCACCTCATCCGACGCCCCGGATGGACGTTCACCGGACGGGTTCGCCGACCGCCCGGCGACCCCGTCAACGTCCTGCTCAGTTTGGGGTACACCGTCCTGGCGCACAACGTGGAATCGGCGGTGCGGACGGTGGGGCTGGACCCGTATCTGGGCTTTCTGCACCAGGTGGAGTACAATCGGCCCTCTCTGGCCCTGGACCTGATGGAACCTTTTCGGCCCATCGTGGTGGATAGCGTCGTCCTGCGCTGCATCAACAACGGGATTGTACTCCCGGAGCATTTTGCGGCCGACCCGAAAGGGCCGTATCCGGTGCGGCTGGTGGACGAGGGGCGGTCCCGGTTCATTCGGGAACTGGAGGGACGGCTGAACCTGACGTTCACCGATCCGGAGAGCGGGGAACGGGTGACCTACCGGCGGCTGCTGGAGTTGCAGGCGCGGCAGATCGCCCGTGCGCTGCAGACGGGGGAACGATTTCGGCCGTTCCGGGTACGGTAAGGGGAGATGAGCGGAAAGCGCAACCGCTACGTAGTGGTGTACGACATTCCGGACGACCGGCGGCGCAACTATGTGGCCCGGATTCTGGAAGGGCACGGCGAGCGGGTGCAGTACAGCGTCTTTGAATGCGTGCTGACGGCCCGACAGTTTGAGTCGTTGTGGCAGGCGTTGAAGAAGCAGGTCAAGGCGGAAGAGGACAGCATCCGGGCATATACGTTATGCGACCTCTGTGCGGGTCGGACGCAGCATTTGGGGCGTCCGGGGCCGTCGGCGGAAGTGCCGGAGGTCTACATCGCGTGATTTCGCATAGACCTTGCGAACACCCCCCTCAAGAAAGGGAAAAAACGGCCCTCTTTCCGGGGGGTGTTCGCAAGGCGACAGAGAGTGGCGCAAAAATTCCACATCTTTTCCAGAAAATGGGGCAAAATGGCACGAAATGCGCTTGACAGAATGGAAACATCGGTGTATAAGGCAAATGTAGTCCGTGGTGTTTTACAGGGGTCAGAAAACCCCCAATGCCCGACAGGGCATTACGACCGATGCGCTCACTGCCATTGAAGAAGCGATTGTGAATGGTCAGAAAACCCCCAATGCCCGACAGGGCATTACGACAAAAATTGGACGCAATCTTGGGATGGCCAACCAATAGTCAGAAAACCCCCAATGCCCGACAGGGCATTACGACGGATGGCCGCGCGCGAATATCTTCCAGCCATACTTTAGTCAGAAAACCCCCAATGCCCGACAGGGCATTACGACTTAATTTAATCTACTCGTCGCTCCGCAACATTGTCAGAAAACCCCCAATGCCCGACAGGGCATTACGACCTTACTCTTTGGGTCCCGTCACGCCCGCGGAACCT
>CAKZOY010000244.1 GCA_937138275.1 uncultured Chloroflexota bacterium | reverse complement strand
ACGCTCTCAGCCGAGGATTGGGTTTCGGTAGCGAGGTGTGGACGATGGATCGGAACGGGCGCAACAGGGAGCAAATCATCAACGACCCGGCCCACATCATCGCCTACCCGCGCTGGTCGCCGACAGGGGATGCGATTGCCTATATTCGGATGGCCGATACCAACATCCCGTTCACCATAGGTGAGTTGGTGTTGGCCGATGAGGACGGGCGCAACGGGCGGGTCATTGCCCCGGCGGATGCCGGGCACGGCTACTCGCCGGTGTGGTCGCCGGACGGACGACGGGTGGCATTCGTAGTGCGGGAGAATCCTGAGGAGAGCGCTGCCGACGTGGCAGCATCGTACCTGGAGAGCAACATCTACTTGGCCGACAGAGCATCTGGCAGTGTGCGGGCAATGACGCGGTTTGAAGGCGCGCTGACCGACGGGCCGGCCTGGTCGCCGGACGGGGCGTGGCTGGCGTTCAGCACCGACGCCGGGGGCGTGGCCGACGTGTGGCTGGTGGAGGTCGCCAGCGGTGAGGTGCAGCAGGTGACGCAAAATGCGAACGCATATTATCCGGTGTGGGTGGCAGGAAAAGGGCGATAGGAAGGTGAGAGATGAAGCAAATTAACATCTTGGCAGTGATCGCGTTGGTATCTGTTCTTGGGCTGGCGGCGTGCGATTCGCGGCCTGCCACGACATCCGTTGTGCCCACGCCTGTATCCGTTATAACAACGGCAACATCGTTGCCCATTTCAACAATGACCGCCGCTCCGACTGTTACAGAAACGCCCGCCCAGATTCCTACAGAGACTCCGGCCGCGCCCACAGCAACGCTATGTCCTACCTCCACTCCCGATGGACCGGTAGGACGAATTCTCTTCTTGGCTGCGAAATGTGACTCGATGGGAGTATGTCCCCATCCATCTACCATTTATCGTATCCGCAGCGATGGGAGCGGCCTGCAACAGGTTTTCCAAAGCCAGGCGGATATCCTTGATTTGGCCCTCTCTCCAAATAACACCAGACTTGCCTTCGCTGAGGATTATGGTTGGGGGTACCAGGTGCATATCCTCGATCTGGAAACAGGCGACACCCAGCCCTTGCTGGACTTGCCCTATAATACCCGGATGCCCCGTTGGGTCTCAAATGATCAATTGCTTTGTGTTGCCGGACCGACAGGGTCAGGGGGAACCAACAATATCTATGTCGCCGACGCAGATGGAGGAGGGCAGCAACTGACTAACTACTTATCTAGCACCGCTTTTTTCGATTTAGCCGTCTCCCCAGATGGCGCCCAGTGTTTGTTTGCCACGTATGATTCTGATGCTGACAGGACTACTGTGTCTCGTATAAACGTAGACCGAACTGGGCTACAGGAGTTGATTTCGTTACCTGGGTATCACCCAGTTGATGTAGAATGGTCACCTTCTGGAAGATGGATGGCGATCTATCGTACAGGGTCTACTGGCCTGATTCCGATATACCTGGCCAACCGTGAAAGTGCAGATATGGTGGAGATTGCTCAACTGGACTCCCCGCAACTGCTCGCCTGGGCGACGGACGAATCCGAACTGATCTTTTTGGAGATACAGTCGGGAAATGTAGTAGCGGTTCGGAGAGACAGCAATGGCACACGGACGATAGCGAGAGTCTCAGGCCCTGGCGAACTTCTAAGGGTAGGTGATCTTTATCTTTCCCCTGTAGCTCTGTCTCCCGATCAAGCGCAACTTGTCTTTTCGCCGCTTGGTGGGGGGCTCTATATTATGGACATGCACACAGGGCGCCGGCAACAGTTGATGATGGCAGACTATCTTGCCTTCACCATCCTCTGGGTTCCCTAACAGGGAGGATATGATGAACACGAACATCTTGAAATCCATTCGGACTGCTGGCGGTCTGTTTGTTCTCATTGCAGCAGGGTTGTCGCTCCTCGTTGCTGCACGGCAAGTCTCTCTTGCTGCTCCTACAACACAGCATCCAGGCCGCTTCCTCTCTCCGCCTTACTATGGTACCGTAAGAGTCAACGTTGTGTTTGATCATAACCTTCCCCTGATGAGCAACGAGCCGGCCCAATCCCAGGGTTCGGTTACCCATTACGACAATGTCCAGAGGCCGGAAAACTGCGGGACAGATGATGCCCGCCAATGCTACAGCGGTCACAATGGCATTGACTATGCACTCCGGTACGAACTGGTGCGCGCTGCTGCAGCGGGCAACGTTGCCTACGCGGGGTGGGATAATGCCGCCAACCACCGCGCCGGTTACGGCCTCTACGTGGATGTTGACCACACCAATGGGTTTCACACCATCTATGGTCATATGAGTGTCTTGCACGTTGAGACCGGCGACCCTATTCCTGAGTCTGATGAATTTCTGCGCATCTTGGGTCGCAGTGGCAATACTGGCTGGTGCGCCGGGCGGGAAGGGACCGGCCCCGATGGTCGCTGCACGGATAACGATCCACCCACCTGCGGGTCACATCTCCACTTTCATGTGACCCACAACGGGCGGGTCGTAAACCCCTATGGGTGGATCAGTGCTGCGGCAGACCCCTGGTCCCAGCGCCCTGACGGAGCGACCAGTGTTAACCTCTGGGCGCGCTATCCCAGCATTACCAACGGTGACGTATTCCCCTCTGGCGCGCCGCTTTTGGCTCCCCCTATGGGCATGGATGAGCCAGGCTACTTCATCGTTGACGACGACGATGCGGACTATAACGAGACCGCCGGGTGCTGGATGGTGGACAACACGGCCGGTTGGAACAACGACTATCGCCGTCGGAATATCCCCGGTGGAAACTGCACCGCCACCTGGAACTTTTCGCAGACCCGGACGGATGGCCGCTACCACGTCTTCGTTCACATCCCCAACGACAATGTGGCTCCCGGCAACCGGCGGGCCACTGTGGACGCCGCCCGCTACTCGATTCGCCACACTCTATCTCCATCTCAGCCGTGGAGCAAGCAGACGCAAGTCGTCGTGGTGAACCAGTGGGCCTATCCGAACAACGCGCACACGTCCCGCTGGGTGTACCTCGGCGCCTACTACTTCGACACGAACCAACTACGATGGCAACTACACCGTCAGTTGGCAGCCCGCTTTCGGCGCGGAGAGGTACACCTTGCAGGAGGCCACCAAT
>CAKZOY010000243.1 GCA_937138275.1 uncultured Chloroflexota bacterium | reverse complement strand
AGGGGCGACTTTGAAAGTTGCCCATACATAACCCTGCTTCGCAGGCTGGAACGCCACTTCGCTGCGCTTCGGGGTGGGTTGGAAACCCACCCCTCCCACAAACAGCCCCCGGTGTAGGCAGCCGACGGTTTCGCGTCGGGCTCAAGGCGGCTCGGCCGCTTAAGTTGACGCATATGGAGGCAAGGGGAAGGGATGAAGATGTCCTTGAGAAAGTGCACCCCTTTAGAACATGAGCCACCTTGCCATAGAACTGAAATGCACCCCACTTCAGGTAGGCAATTTGACAAGTTGGCCGAACTGTGGTATAAACAGAGGTAATATACCAGGGGATATACAAGTAGCGAGGACTAGTAAAACGATGCAGACCCTGATTCACTTCCTGACCCTGATTGTTGTATTGTTGCTTGGGCTCCTTATTCTTATTAAGGGGCCTGCTCGCGGTTGGGAGGTGAACAGGGTGGCATCAATCTTATAAACAGCACTAATATAACCCAACACCAAACCAAAGAACCTCCCAACCGGGAGGTTCTTTTTTTATAGTTCCGCTTCGCCTGAAGGAGGCCCGATGAGAAGCGATACGATCAAACAGGGCGTGGAGCGAGCCCCGCACCGTTCCCTGCTGCGGGCGCTGGGCATCACCGATGATGAGATGAGGCGGCCTTTTATCGGTGTGATCAACTCCTTTAGCGAGATCATCCCCGGTCATATCCATCTCCACCAGATCGCCCAGGCCGTCAAAGAAGGTGTCCGTATGGCGGGCGGCGTGCCCTTTGAGGTCAATACCATCGGTATTTGCGACGGGATCGCAATGAACCACCCGGGGATGAAATACTCCCTCGCCAGCCGCGAACTGATCGCCGACTCGGTGGAAACCGTCGCTCAGGCCCACAGTTTTGACGGCCTGGTGCTCATCCCCAACTGCGACAAGATTATTCCGGGCATGCTCATGGCCGCCGCGCGGCTCAACCTGCCCACCATCGTGGTCAGCGGGGGGCCGATGCTGGCCGGTTATCTGGACGGCCGGGCAGTGGACCTTTCCGACGTCTTTATGGCCGTCGGGGCGGTGGCCCGTGGGGAGATGACGGAAGCGGGTCTGGAGCGATTGGAACGATCTGCCTGCCCCGGTTGCGGTTCCTGCGCGGGCATGTTCACGGCCAACACTATGAACTGCCTCACCGAGGCGCTGGGGCTGGGATTGCCGGGGAACGGGACAATTCCCGCCCCCTATGCCGATCGCATCGCCCTGGCCCGACAGGCCGGAATGCAGGTGATGGAACTCCTCAAACGAAACATCCGTCCCCTGGATATTCTCACCCCCGCGGCTTTCCGGAACGCATTCATCGTGGATATGGCACTGGGTGGTTCCACTAACTCCGTCCTGCACCTCCTGGCTATCGCCCATGAGGCCGGAATTGAGATTCCCTTACAGCAACTGAACGAGTACAGCGATAGCACCCCGCATCTGTGCCGTATGAGCCCGGTCGCGGGCGGCCATCACATAGAAGACCTCCACCGCGCTGGCGGCATCCCTGCCCTGATGCGTCGCCTTCTGGAGGGCGGCCTGCTGGAGGGCAACACCTTGACGGTCACCGGACGCACCCTGGCCGAAAACGTGGCCTCGGCCCGGGTGCAGGACGATACGGTGATCCGACCCTTAGATGCCCCATACGGGCCCACGGGCGGGCTGGCGATCCTCTTCGGCAATCTCGCCCCGCACGGCGCGGTGGTGAAGCAATCCGCAGTAGCGCCTCAAATGTTGCAACATACAGGCCCGGCGCGGGTCTTTAATTCCGAGGAAGAGGCCACTGCGGCCATTGCTGCTGGCCAATTCACCGAAGGGGACGTCCTGGTCATCCGCTATGAGGGGCCCAAAGGGGGGCCGGGGATGCGGGAAATGCTGACGCCGACCGCCCTGCTTTCCGGCATGGGGATGGACGACAAGGTCGCCCTGTTGACCGATGGGCGGTTCTCCGGCGCCACCCGGGGAGCAGCGATCGGCCATATCTCTCCCGAAGCGGCCGAACGGGGCCCCCTGGCTGCCGTCCGCGATGGCGACCGAATCCGCATTGACATTCCCAACCGCACACTTACTCTGGAGGTGGACGAGGCCGAAGTCGCCCGCCGCCTGGCCCAGTTGCCACCGTGGGAACCGCCGATCCGAAGCGGCTACCTGTGCCGCTATGCCCGGATGGTAACCTCCGCCAGCACGGGCGCGGTCTTTCGGGAACAGACGGAAATTCCAGGTATGGAAAGGGGGGATGAGCCATGAAACTGACGGGTGCCCAGATGGTCTGGGAAAGTCTGGTGCGAGAGGGAGTGACCACCGTCTTCGGAATTTCCGGGGGGGCAGTGATCCACCTGTATCATGCCTTACCGGAGTACCCGATTCACCACGTGTTGATGCGCCATGAGCAGGCGGCCGCGCACGCTGCCGACGGCTATGCCCGTGCGACCGGCCGGGTGGGCGTCTGCATGGCGACCTCCGGCCCGGGAGCGACGAACCTGGTGACCGGCCTGGCTACTGCTTATATGGATTCGTCGCCGGTGGTGGCGATCACCGGTCAGGTAGCGACCCCGCTGATCGGCACCGATGCCTTTCAGGAAGTGGACATCACCGGGATCACGCTGCCCATCACCAAACATAACTATCTGGTGACCGATATCCATGAACTGCCCACCGTCATCCGGGAAGCTTTCTACATCGCCCGTACCGGACGACCGGGGCCTGTGCTCATTGACATTGCCAGGGATGTGCAGGCCGCTCAGGCGGAATACGTGTACCCGGAGGAGGTTTACCTCCCGGGCTATCAGATTCCCCAGGAGGATTGCCAATCCCACGTCCAGGAAATGGCCCGGCTGATCAACGAGGCCCAGCGGCCGGTGATCATTGCTGGTCACGGTGTGATCCTCGCCGGAGCGGAAGACGCGTTGCTCTCTCTGGCGGAAAAGGCGCAAATCCCGGTGGTCACCACCCTGCTGGGCATCTCCTCCCTCCCGGAGACGCATCCGCTCTGCCTGGGTATGGCCGGGATGCATGGCGAGGCCTACGCCAACCTGGCCCTGTGCGAAGCGGACCTGATCGTTGCCCTGGGGAGCCGTTTTGACGACCGACTGACCGGACCGGCGAAGCATTTCGCCCCCCAGGCCCGCATCATTCACGTGGATATTGACGCCGCGGAGATTGAAAAGAATGTCCGTGCTGACCTGGCCATTGTGGGGGATCTGAGGGATATTCTGCCCGCGCTGATTTCTCTGGTGGAGGAACGCGACCACACCGACTGGCTATCCCGTATTCGGGAATGGCGCAAGGAATCGGCCGAACGAGACATCCTGGCTCAGGAGTTGGACGAACTGTTCCCCCAATATGTGATCCGCCAGATATGGCATGCCACCCAGGGCAACATCACCGTCGTCTCCGATGTGGGGCAGAACCAGATGTGGGAAGCGCAGTACTTCATCCACCATCGGCGGCGCGGGCTCATCTCCTCCGGGGGCCTGGGGACAATGGGTTTTGCCCTCCCGGCAGCGATCGGCGTCCAGATGGCCCTACCGCATGAACAGGTGTGGGTCACTGCGGGCGATGGCGGCTTCCAGATGAACATCCAGGAACTGGCTACCGTCGTCCAGGAGAAACTGCCTCTGAAAATCGCCATCCTCAACAATGGATACCTGGGCATGGTCCGTCAGTGGCAGCAATTCTTCTTTGAGGGGCGCTATTCCGGCACCCCGCTCCTGGGGCCGGATTTTGCCAGAGTGGCTGAGGCATACGGGATCCCTGGCCTGACCGTGCGGGAGAGGAGCGAGGTAATGCCCGCCATTGAACGGGCTCTCGCCACAGATGGCCCCTTCCTGATGGATTTCCGCATTGTCCAGGAGGAGAACGTCTACCCGATGGTTGCGCCCGGCTCCTCCATCCAGCAAATGATCCGCCGGCCTCTCCATTCCAAACGATGAGCGAAGGAGGAAAAGATGACGCATACCCGACACACCCTGATTGCTCTGATGGAAGATAAGCCCGGCGTGCTCAACCGGGTCTCCAGCCTGTTCCGCCGTCGCAATTACAACATTGAGAGTTTATCCGTTGGACACAGCGAGACGCCGGGCATCTCTCGTATGACCGTCGTCGTGAACGGTGACGACCGCGTGGTCCAGCAAGTGGTCAAACAGCTTTCCAAATTGATCAACGTCACCCATGTGCAGGATGTAAGCAACCGACCGACGGTCGTGCGGGAACTGGCGCTGATCAAAGTCCGCGCCAGCCACGGCACCCGCTCCGAGATCATGGAATTGGCCAACGTCTTCCGGGCCAAAATCGTGGACGTAGGCGCAACTTCCCTGACCATAGAAATTACCGGCACAGAGACCAAGGTGAATTCGCTGGTACGGTTGCTACAGCCCTTCGGCATTGAGGAGATGGCCCGGACCGGGCGGGTGGCAATGGTGCGTGACGGGGCCAGCGACGAGGGCCCGGGAACAGAAACTCCATTTTAAACAAGGAGGAACGCATCATGGCAACCATCTACTACGACAAGGACGCCGATCTGGAACTTCTGAAGGACAAAAAAATCGCCGTCATTGGGTACGGCAGCCAGGGCCATGCCCATGCCCTCAACTTGAAGGACAGCAACTGCCAGGTGGTGGTGGGCCTGCGCCCGGGGAGCGCTTCCTGGGCTGCTGCCGAGAAGGATGGGCTGACCGTCAAGCCCGTTGCCGAGGCGGCGGCCTGGGCCGACATCATCACCATCCTCGTGCCCGACCCCGCCCAGCCGGCCCTCTACCGCGAGGCGATTGCCCCTGGGCTCAAGTCCGGCGATACGCTGATGTTCGCCCACGGCTTCAACATCCGCTTCTACCAGATTGTACCGCCCCCCGACGTGGACGTGAGCATGGTCGCTCCCAAGTCGCCGGGGCACCGGCTGCGCGAACTCTACTGGGAAGGAGCGGGAGTGCCGGCCCTGCTTGCCGTCCATCAGGACGCCACCGGACATGCGAAAGAAATCGCCCTGGCATATGCCAAGGGGATCGGTTGCACCCGGGCCGGAGTCATTGAAACGACCTTCGCCGAGGAGACGGAGACGGACCTCTTCGGGGAACAGGCAGTGCTTTGTGGTGGCGTCTCGGCGCTGATCAAGGCTGGCTTTGAGACGCTGGTGGAAGCGGGGTATCAGCCGGAGATCGCCTATTTTGAGTGCCTGCACGAACTGAAATTGATCGTAGACCTGATCCAGCAAGGCGGCCTGACATACATGCGCTACTCCGTCAGTGATACCGCCGAGCATGGCGATTATACCGGAGGCCCGCGCATTATCACCGAGCAGACCCGGGCGGAGATGCGCCGCATGCTGGCTGAAATCCAGGACGGTACCTACGCGCGCAACTGGATTCTGGAGAACCAGGCCGGACGACCCTTCTTCAACACAATGCGCCAGCGCGAGCGCGAGCATCTCATTGAGAAGGTAGGACGAGAACTACGGGCAATGATGCCCTGGCTGAATCCCAAATAGGAGGTCTAACGATGGCAGAGCGAGTATTCATCTTTGACACGACATTGCGGGATGGGGAGCAATCCCCTGGGGCGGCGCTCAATGTGCACGAAAAGGTGGAGATCGCCCACGCGCTGGAGGAACTGGGCGTAGACATTATTGAGGCCGGCTTTCCCGTCTCTTCGCCGGGCGACTTCCAGGCCGTCCAGCGCATCGCGCGGGAGATTCGGGGGTGTATCATCTGCGGCCTGACGCGGGCCAACCCGCGGGACATTGAGGTCGCCGCCGAAGCGCTGCGGGATGCCGCCCACCCGCGCATCCACACCGGGCTGGGCGTGTCGGACATCCATATCCGGCACAAACTGCAGATCACCCGCGAAGAGGCGCTGGAATGGGGGGTGGAGGCCGTCAAATACGCCCGGAGGTTTGTGGAGGATGTGCAATACTATGCCGAAGATGCCGGCCGGGCCGACCCGGAATACCTCTACCGGGTGCTGGAAGCGGTCATTGACGCCGGGGCGACGGTGGTCAACATCCCCGATACCACCGGCTACACCACGCCGGACGAGTTCGGTGCCCTCATTCGGGGCATCTTTGAGAACGTGCGAAATATCCACCGCGCGATTGTCTCCGTCCACTGTCACAATGACCTGGGGCTGGCTACGGCCAACACGCTGGCTGGCATCCGCAACGGCGCCCGGCAGGCGGAGGTCACCATCAACGGCATCGGTGAGCGGGCCGGCAACTGCTCCTTAGAAGAGGTGGTCATGGCCCTCCGCACTCGCCAGGACCTCTTTGGCCTGGAGACTGGTATCAACACCCGGCGCATCTACCCGGTCAGCCGGTTGGTCAGCCAGTTGACCGGTATTCCGGTGCAACCTAACAAGGCCATCGTGGGGGTAAACGCTTTCGCCCATTCCTCCGGCATCCACCAGGACGGCGTATTGAAGGAACGCTCCACCTACGAGATCATCAACCCCCGCGATGTAGGGGTGCCCGATTCGGAGATCGTCCTCTCGGCCCGTTCGGGCCGTCACGGCCTGCGCCACCGGCTGACCGAACTGGGCTACACCCTGGACGATGAACAGTTTGAGAAAGTGTACAACCGTTTCTTAGTCATCGCCGACCGGAAGAAGACGGTGGACACCCGCGACCTGGAAGCGATCATCGCCGATGAGGTCCAGATGTTCTTTGAAGAGACCTACCACCTGGAGCATGTCCAGGTCACCTGCGGCGATCACAGCATCCCCACAGCCACCGTGCGCATTCGCGGGCCGGAGGGGCAGGTCTACTGCGATGCTGCCCATGGGACCGGTCCGGTGGACGCCATTTATCGGGCCATCAACCGGATTGTCGGCGAGCCCAACGAACTGATAGAATTTTCCATCCAGGCAGTGACCGGGGGGATAGACGCCGTAGGGCGAGTGACCATCCGCATCCAGGCGAAGGAGCCGGTTGTAGAAAACGGGGTGGAGCGGCATATTTTCAGCGGCTGGGGCTCCGATACGGACATCGTGGTCGCCAGCGCCAAGGCCTACATGTTTGCCCTGAATCGGTTGATCGCGGCCCGGCGGGAAGCAGAGGCCCGCAAGAAGCAAATGGCAGAAAGCGTCGCCTCGCCGCGCCTTCGTCTCCCGGAGAAGAGGCTTTCCCCATGGGCATGACGCTGGCGGAGAAGATTCTGGCTGCCCATGCCGGGCTGGACCAGGTACATCCGGGCCAGTTTGTTGAGGTAGATGTAGACATCGTCCTGGCCAACGACATCACCGCACCGATCGCCATCCGGGAGTTTGAGAAGTTAGGAGTGACGCGGGTCTTTGATCCCGATCGGGTGGTGCTGGTCGCCGACCACTTTGTCCCTAACAAGGATATCCTCTCCGCCGAGCAATGCGTGCAGATGCGGCAATTCGCGCGCGCCCAGGGATTGGCTCACTATTTTGATGTGGGCCGCATGGGCATTGAGCACGTTCTGCTGCCGGAGCAGGGGCTGGTTGTGCCGGGAGACGTGGTGGTGGGCGCCGATTCGCACACCTGTACCTACGGCGCGCTGGGGGCCTTCGCTACCGGGATGGGCAGTACCGATATCGCTGTGGCGATGGCGACCGGACGGATCTGGATGCGCGTCCCCGAAACCATCCGCATCGTCTACCACGGCACATTGCGGCCCTGGGTCGGCGGGAAGGACCTGATCCTGTACACGATTGGGCAGATCGGGGTGAACGGTGCCAACTACAAGGCGATAGAATTCGCCGGACCAACCATTGATGCGCTCTCTATGGACGGGCGGTTCACTATGGCGAATATGGCCATAGAAGCGGGCGCGAAGGCAGGGCTTTTCGCCGTAGATGAAACCACCCGCGCGTATGTGGAGGGGCGCGCCCGTCGGCCCTACCGTGTCTACCCGCCGGATCGCGATGCGAATTACGCCCAGATCATCCAGATAGATGTCAGCGATCTGGAACCCCAGGTTGCTTTTCCCCACCTGCCCAGCAATATTCGCCCGGTGAGCCAGGCGGGCGAGGTGCCCGTTGACCAGGTGGTGATCGGCTCCTGCACCAACGGCCGACTGGAAGACCTGCGCGTGGCTGCTGAAATCCTGCGCGGACGCCGGGTGCATCCAGCGGTGCGCTGCATCATCATCCCAGGCAGTCAGCAGGTCTACCTGGACTCTCTGCGGGAGGGGTTGATAGAGGTATTCCTGACGGCCGGCGCAGCGGTGAGCACGCCAACCTGCGGCCCATGTCTGGGCGGGCATATGGGGGTGCTGGCTGCGGGAGAGCGGGCGGTGAGTACGACCAACCGCAATTTTCGCGGGCGGATGGGCCACCCGGAAAGCCAGGTATACCTTGCCGGGCCGGCCGTGGCTGCTGCCGCAGCGGTCGCGGGGCAGATCATCCACCCGGATCACCTGTAGCGCCCCCCAACCTGCCCTTACGCGGCACGACCGCTCACCCCGCTGTTAAGTTGACGCATATGGGAGAGCAGGGGATGAGAGATTGGATAAACCGGACCTGCGAATCTGCTACATCCAAACGTAACTGGTATAAGGGGTAACGATGATCATCAAAGGCACCGTCTGGAAATACGGCGACCACATTGACACCGATGTCATCATCCCGGCCCGCTATCTGAACCTCTCCACACCGGAGGAGTTAGCCCGGCACTGCATGGAGGACATTGATCCCCACTTTGCCTCAGCGGTGCAGAAGGGAGACATCATCGTCGCCGGCGAGAATTTTGGCTGTGGCTCTTCGCGAGAGCACGCGCCGCTGGCGATCAAAGGGGCCGGGGTCAGTTGTGTGGTGGCGCGCAGTTTCGCCCGCATCTTCTACCGTAATGCCATCAACATCGGACTCCCTATCTTAGAATGTCCCGCGGCCGTAGAGGAAACGGAGATGGGCCATCAACTGGAGATTGACCTGGAAGCGGGACGAATCCGTAACCTCATAACCGGTCGGGTCTATCAGGCCGAACCCTATCCACCCTTTATGCTGCAAATCCTTAACGCTGGCGGGCTGATCGCCTATACCCGGCAAGTTCTGGCAGGGGCGGGGCCTCAGAGAGAGTCCGCCCGCTCCTCATCTCCGGCGCAGGCCAGGCCCTCCGCCGCCTATCGCATCGCCGTCCTTCCAGGAGATGGCATCGGCTCTGAGGTCATCGCCGAGGCGGAAAAGGTGCTGCAGGCCGTTTCGGAACGTTTCGGCCACCAGTTTGTGCTGGAGTACGGGCTGGTGGGAGGTGCCGCGATGGCTGCTACAGGTCACCCTCTCCCCGCAGAAACGCTGGCCTTGTGCAAAAGTGCCCATGCCATCCTCTTCGGTGCCGTAGGAGATCCCCGCTACGATGATCCCCGATCCCCGGTGCGCCCCGAACAGGCCATTCTGGGACTGCGAAAAGAACTGGGCCTGTTTGCTAATCTTCGCCCGGTGTGGGTGCATCCCGCGCTGGCGGATGCCTCTCCTGTGCGCCCGGACCGGGTAGACGGGGTGGACTTCATCATCGTCCGGGAACTCACCGGTGGCATCTACTTCGGCCAACCCAGGGTAGAAGGGACGGAGCAGGCCGTGGATACGATGGTGTACACGCGCGCGGAAGTGGAACGGATCGCCCATGTAGCTTTTCAACTGGCGCGGAAGCGTCGGCGTAAAGTCTCGTCGGTGGACAAAGCGAACGTACTGGCCTGTTCGCGCCTCTGGCGCTCCGTGGTCACGGAAGTCACGCGAGAATACCCCGATGTGGAGTTAGAGCACCTCCTGGTAGATGCCGCATCTATGCACCTGATCCGGCGTCCCCGCGACTTTGATGTAATCCTGACCGAGAATCTCTTCGGCGATATCCTGAGCGACGAGGCTTCGGTACTATCGGGTTCTATGGGTATGCTGCCGTCGGCATCGCTGGGGGAGGACAGTCGGGGCCTGTACGAGCCAGTACATGGCTCTGCGCCGGACATCGCTGGTCGTTCCATCGCCAATCCTCTGGCCGCTATTCTCAGTGTCGCTATGCTTTTGCGCCACTCCCTTCACCTGGAGGAGGAAGCGCGAGCGGTGGAAATAGCCGTTGCCACCGTTCTGGAGGCTGGTTACCGCACCCCCGACATTGCCCCACCCGGTTCGCCGACGGTGAGCACCCGGCAGATGGGCGATCGGATCGTGGATGCCCTACGGTCTATGTAACTGCTCTGCCCTGCTCTGGGGGAGTGAAGAAGATCAGTGAGCGTGCACAGCAATTCGCCCTGAGCGGGAAAGGGGTGGAGTGTGGGGGTTTGTGGGGGCATCTCTACCGCCCCTGCGAACCCCTCTTTTTTCGCGACCATGCTACTCCCCGAAAGGGATTTGCCGCACAAACCCAGTACAACCCGCTTGCTTTCTCCTCCGTTTGCGCTATAATTTTCACTGATGAACCGCATCGCACGCTTTGAGGCCCTGGCGGAACAGCTGATAGAGGGGACATTCGCCCGGCTGTTTGCTGGCCCGATCCACCCCCTGGCAGTCGCCACCCAGGTAGCCCGGGCGATGGAAGACGCGCAGGTCCAGGCGCCCGACGGCTCCCTGCTGGCCCCTACTCGCTACCGGATTGACCTCCACCCCCAGGACCTGGTCGCGCTGCGGGAGCGCCACCCGTCGCCGGAGGAAGAACTGGTCCGCTATATAGAAGAATTGGCCCGCCAGGCGGGATTGGTCCTTCCCGGCCGTCCCCTGATTACTCTGAACCCTATCCCCGACCTGCCTCCTCACACCGTGCGCGTGCAGGCGTTCCAGGAACCCAGGACGGAGGCCGACGAGAGCATCACCCGCCAGATGACGGACATCTCGTCCCCTTCCGAAACGCCTCCGGCCAACTGCTTCCTCATCATTGGCGGACAACGGCATGTCCGGTTGACCGAGCCCACGGTAAACATCGGGCGGGCACTGGATAACGACATCATCATAGAGCATCCGCGCGTCTCCCGCCATCATGCCCAACTCCGCCGCCGCTACGGCCGCTATGTCCTCTACGACCTTGGCAGTTCCGGGGGGACGATGGTGAACGGCTATCCCGTCCAGGAATGTGTCCTTCGTTCCGGCGACGTTATCTCGCTGGCGGGATTTGAAGTCATCTACGGCGAAGACCCTACCGTCTCCAATTTGCCCGACAAGAATTCCTCTGCAACGGAAGGCCATCCCCTTCCACCCCCGGAAACGTGAGATGGGAACTGGTGAAATTCCCCTTCTCGTCCTGCGCCTGATCCTGGCCCTGGCCCTCTACGCCTTCCTGGCGGCCTTGTTCGTCCTCCTCTGGCGCGACCTGAAGCGGAGCGCCGTCCGGGAGATACTACCCCGTCGGGAGGGACAACTGGTCGTGGTGGAGGCAGGGGAACGGGGCCCCCAGTCTGGCACCGTCTTTCCCCTTCAGGATGTCACCTCCCTGGGACGGGCACCCGCCAATACCGTGGTGCTTCCCGACCCCTTCGTCTCGGCCCACCACGCGCTGCTGGTCTGGCGGGAGGGGCACTGGTGGCTGGAGGACCTGGGCAGCAAGAACGGCACCACCCTGAACGACGAACCGGTGACCCGTCCCACCATCGTGGATGCCGGAGACCTCATCGGGATCGGCCATGTTGTCCTGCGGATGGAAGTGGGGAAGTGAAGTCGGAAGTGGG
>CAKZOY010000242.1 GCA_937138275.1 uncultured Chloroflexota bacterium | reverse complement strand
TATCGCGTATCGCGTATCGCGTATCGTGTATCGTGTATCGCGTATCGTGCTATTGGTTCCTGGGGGCTGACGACGGGTCGTCTTTGCGGGCCTGGGTGTAGACGTGCAGGATGCGCCAGAGGGCGGTCAGGTTGGAGCCGATAGCCAGTACCCACAGCGCGATGGTGGGAACACCCAGGATCAGGCCGATCGCCAGGACGGCCGTCCGTTCCAGGCGGGTGAAGAAGCCCACTTTGCAGGAGAAGTTGCTGGCCTCTGCGCGGGAGCGAACGTAACTGACCAGAAACGCTCCGATCAGAGAGAGGAAGGCGAGCAATACTTCCGTCGTGGCGCCGCGCCACAGAAAGTGGGCCGCCAGGCAGAGGTACAGCACCCCCTCAGAGACCCGGTCCAGGGTGGAATCCAGGAAGGCGCCGAACCGGCTGCCGCGACCGCTCACGCGGGCCAGCGCGCCGTCCAGCGCGTCCACCGGAGCGACAAGCGCCAGCAGCCATCCTCCCAGGGTCAGGCGGCCGCTGGCCAGAACTCCCCCTACCCCCACGGTCAGCAGGCACCCCAGAAGGGTGAGTGTGTTGGGATGAACCTTCCATCGGTTCAGGACGCGGGCGATGGGGAAGGTGATGACCTGGGCAGCGTCCCGAGCCCACTCCGCAAACGACTCGTACGCGCGCTGCACCTTCGGCTGTACTTTATCCATTTTTCCCCTCCCCCTTTGGGGAAATGACCGGTTGCGCGGGAGCACAACCTGTGAGAGCCCGTTTTTCCCCTACGGTAACGTCCGGGAGTCTTCTCCGGCAATGAACGCCTCCACCGCCCGATGGGCCTCATCGTCGCTCATCTGCACCGGCGGCGACTTCATAAAGTAGGCCGAGGGGGCCAGCACTGCCCCGCTCAGGCCCCGGTCCATCGCCAGTTTGCAGCAGCGGATGGCGTCTATGATCACCCCTGCCGAGTTGGGACTGTCCCAGACCTCCAGTTTCAGTTCAATGTTCAGCGGCACCTCGCCGAACGTCGTCCCCTCAATCCGAATGTAGCACCACTTCCGGTCCGTCAGCCAGGGGACATAGTCCGACGGCCCCACATGGATGTTCTCCGGCGCCATTTCGTAGTCTAACTGGCTGGTGACGGCGCTGGTCTTGGAGATTTTCTTGGACTCCAGCCGCTCCCGCTCCAGCATGTTGAAAAAGTCCATATTTCCGCCGAAGTTCAACTGGTACGTCCGATCAATCCGCACGCCCCGGTCCCGCAGCAGTCGGGTCAGGACGCGATGGACAATCGTCGCGCCCACCTGGCTCTTCACATCGTCGCCGATGACGGGCAGGCCCCGCTCGGCGAACCGCTTCTGCCAGTAGGACTCGCGGGCGATAAAGACCGGGATGCCGTTGACGAACCCGCACCCGGCCTCCAGAATCTGCTCAATGTACCACTTGGTCGCCATTTCGCTGCCCACAGGCAGGAAGTTGACCACCACATCGGTGCCGGTGTCTTTCAGGATACGGACAATGTCGGCGGTAGGGCCGGGGGCTTTCCGGATGACCTGGCGCAGGTAGTGCCCCAGCCCGTCATGAGTCATCCCCCGGCTGACCGGTACGCCCAGATGGGGAACATCGCAGAAGCGGACGGTGTTGTTGGGGCCAGAGAAGATGGCCTCGGAGAGGTCCTTGCCGACCTTCTCCACGTCTATGTCAAAGGCCGCGGAGAACTCAATGTCCCGGATATGGTAGCCTCCCAGGACGGGGTGCATCAGCCCGGGGACCACCCCGTCGTCGGGGATGTCGCGGTAGAAATAGACCCCCTGTACCAGAGACGAAGCGCAGTTGCCCACGCCGATGATCGCCACACGTACCTTTCGGTTTTCTCCCATTCCGACCTCCTTAACGAGTAGATTCATTCAGCATCGCCCGGAAATCGGCCCACTGCCGGTCCAGGGCCTCCAGGTCCAGCGAATAGTGAGCCATTCGGCCGTCCCGGGCCACCCGTACCAGCGCGGCCGCCCGCAGACGGGCCAGATGCCAGGAGACGAGCGGCTGGGCCAGGTGAACGGCCTGTACCAGTTCGGTGACGGTCATCTCCCCGGCCTGGGCCAGGGCCAGGAGAATGCGCAGCCGTACCGGGTCTTTGAGGGCGTAGAAAAAGCGAACCGCCTGCCGCAGGCGTGCGTCCAGGTCTCTGCGGATTTCCATTAAAGCCCCCTTAACAATGCATAAACAAACGCTTAATAAATGGATGTTTATATAATAGCACGGAACTGGAACGTTGTCAACCCATTTCCTGAGGTTGGGCTTGTGCGGCAAATCATTTCGGAGGAGTGGCGCGCCCGCGAAAAAAGAGAGAGTGGGGTTTGTGGGGGCGGCGAAGCCGCTCCTACAAACCCCACACCCCATCTCTTTCCCAGGCGGGGCGAATTGCTGCGCAAGCCCAACCCCAGATTTCAACTTGTGCCCTCGCGATTGTCTTGTATAATCAGATTAGAGGGCAATTATCCCTGACCCAACCATCCGAAAGGAGTTATTGTGATCAAAATCATCACCGACACCACCGCAGGCCTGCCGCGGGAACTGGCCGAGAAATACGATATCCCGGTCCTTCCCCAGATCATCATTTTCGGGGAGGAGACATACCGGGACGATACGGAGATGGATACCCAGATGTTCCTGAAGAAACTGCGCGCGTCGCCCACGTTGCCCAAAACGGCCGCGCCCCCTCCGGCCCTTTACCACCCCATCTTTGAGCGGTTGCTGGCCGAAGGGTACCGCACGATGATCTGCCTGCACCCCTCTTCCGAACTGAGTGGCACGGTGCGCAGCGCGCTGACGGCCGCCCAGGACTTCCCTGACGCGGATATCCGTGTGGTGGATACCCGTACCCTTGCCGGGCCGCTGGCCACGATGGTACTGCTGGCCGACCGCTGGGTGCGGGAAGGGATGGACGCCGATACCATCATCGCCCGGGTGCATGACCTGCTGGCCCGCCAGCGGGTCTACTTCGTGGTGGATACCCTGGAATATCTCCACAAGGGCGGCCGGATCGGCGGCGCTCAGGCCCTGCTGGGGGGCATTCTGCAGGTCAAGCCCATCCTCACCCTGAAAGATGGACGGGTGGAGCCCTTTGAAAAGCAGCGCACGCAGCGACGGGCACTGGAGCGCATTCGGGAACTGGTGCTGGAAGGGTGCCCGCGCACCCCGGATGCCCATCTTGCCGTGATGCACGCCGACGCGGAGGCGATTGCCCAGGAACTGGCCTCCGACTTCGCCGCCCAATTGGGGTTGACCGACATCCCCATCTACGAACTCCCCCCGGCCATCGTCACCCACGCCGGGCCGGGGGTGCTGGCAGTCAGTTACTTCGCCGCGCCGTAAAGGCAGGCCGTATATCCCTGATCCGGAGATGTTTGGATGATAAGCATTCATCAGGTTCGCACCGACGACCCAAAGGATGTGGAGCGGTTTGTGCGCTTCCCCTTCCGACTCTACCGGGGCAACACCTACTGGGTCCCGCCGCTGGTCTCCAGCGCCCGCAAGCAACTGAACCGCAACCTTCATCCTTTCTACCGCCACTCCGACGCCGATTTCTTCCTGGCGTTGAACGGTCGGGAGGTTGTAGGACGGATCGCCGTTCTGGAGCCCCGCAAGCGCAACGCCTACCGCGGCCGCAAGGGGGCCTTCTTCACCCTTTTTGATTCGGTGGACGATGGGGAGGTCGCCCGCGCGCTCTTTGACGCCGCTTTTGACTGGGCCCGCAAGCGGGGGCTGGAGGAAATCAGCGGCCCCGAAGGCTTCTCCGCCGGGGACTCGCTGGGAGTTCTGGTCCGGGGGTTTGAGTACCTCCCGGCGCTGGGGATCAACTACAACTATCCCTACTACGACCGTCTCATCCAGGAAGCGGGCTTCCAGAAGCAGACGGACTATTTCTCCGGCTACCTGCCAGGGAGCACGAAGTTGCCGGAACGGATTCGCGAGATTGCCGAACGGGTCAAGGCGCGGCGGGGCTTTCAGGTGCTGACGTTTCGCTCCAAGGCGGAAATGCGCGCCATCGCGCCGCGGGTGGTGGATGCCTACAACGCCGCCTTCGCCGAAAACCGGGAGTTCGTCCCCATCACCGGGGAGGACGCTCAGCGCATCATTGACCGACTGGTCAACCTGACCCGGCCGGATATCTCCAAGGCAGTGGTGAAGGGAGATGAGATTGTCGGCTTTATCCTGGGGTTCCCGAACGTCAACCGGGCCCTTCAGCGCTGCGGGGGGCAACTCTATCCCTTCGGCTGGGCCATGCTGATGTGGGAATACCGGTACACCGACCGAATAGACTTCAACGGTGGCGGGATCCTGCCCAAGTACCAGGGCCTGGGGGTGGACGCGATTATGTTCACCGAACTGGAGAAGACGGTCCACGAACGGGGCTTCCGCCATGCCGAAATCGTCCAGGTCAACGAACAGAACGCCAAAATGATGCGCGAGATGGAGGGGTTGGGGGTGAATTTCTATAAGGCGCATCGGATTTATGAGCGGCGCTTGTAGCACGATGCAAGTGGGCAAGTATGGGCTGGGGCAGTGAACCGTTTTGGGGAGTGGCGCGCTCGCGAAAGAGGAAAGTGGGTTTGTGGGGGCGGCGAAGCCGCACCCACAAACCCCACACCATACCCCTTCCCTATGGAGGGCGAACTGCTGGCAAGCCCGCAGGGATACAGGTGGATAAGTTAGAGGTAAGATATGGAACTTTTTAAGTGGTTGGTTCTGGCCTTTGTGTTGATGCTGGGGCCGATGATCCTGATCCACGAGTTGGGACATTTCATTACCGCCCGCAAGGCTGGCGCGCGTGTGCTGGAATTCGGGTTCGGATTCCCGCCCCGGTTGCTGACGCTGTTCCGGGAGAAAGGCTTCCTGGAAGTGGAGGGGGTCCGGATGAGCCTGCCCGGTCGGGTCCATCTGCCCCCGAACCTGATTCCAGACCGGAATGTGGAAATCATCGCCGATCGCGACCCATCGGGCCCCCCGCGCGTCCGGCAAATCCGACCGGCCGAGGGCGAGCCCCTCTGGGAAGAGACCGCGCGCGGGCTCCGAGCACGCGGCCGGCTCACCGCGCTGGAAGAGGGCACCATTTATTCCCTGAACATGCTGCCCCTGGGTGGGTTCGTCCGCATCCTCGGCGAAGAAGACCCGTCCGACCCGCGAAGCCTCGCCGCCCGCCCCAAGCGCTGGCGTCTGACAGTCCTTCTGGCGGGCGCGGTGCTCAACATTGTGACCGCCGTCCTCCTGCTGACGACCGCCTATATGACCGGCATCCCCACCCGCGCCTTCGTCCAGGTTCTGGAAGTGGTGCCCAATAGCCCCGCCCAGGCCGCGGGACTGCTCCCGGAGGACATCATCGTGGCGGTGAATGGCGACCGGTTGGAGAACGGGACGCAGGAACTGAGGGACTGGATCGCATCTTCGGCGGGGATGCCGCTGGAATTGACCGTTCTGCGCCGGAGAGAACGCCTTACCCTGACCGCCACCCCCGTCCTGACCGACGGGCGCGGCTTTCTGGGCATCGGCCTTCAGGCATGGCCGGACCCGGACTCGTTGAAGCGCTACTCTCTGCCCCAGGCCGCTGTCGCCGCCGGGGAGGACCTGGTCCTCATTTTCTGGACGATGGTTAACCTCCCCCGCGCCGTCTCCACCGGCGAAGTGCCCCCCGAGGCCGCCCGTCCCAGCGGCCTTCCGGGGATCCTGGGGTTCCTGGGCTTCGCCCTGAAGGAAAGCGTGGAGACAGGCATCCCGTTCTACGCCCTTCAGATTACTGCGCTGATCAGCCTGGCTCTTGGGATCACGAACCTGCTCCCCCTGCCTGCGCTGGACGGCGGACGTGCCCTCTTCGTCATCATAGAAGCGATCCGCGGCCGACGGATAAACCCGGTGACCGAAGCGAAAATCCACTTCGCCGGAATGGTCATCCTGGTGGGTCTATCCCTGTTCCTGATTATGCAGGATATTCTGAACCCGATTATTCCCTGGTCCTGGTTGAACCGATGAGCCGACCGAGTTTTGCCGAAATTCTGGATGCCCTGCGCTCCGGCAAGGCCACCCGCCGGACCCTCTACGGCCTTTCCAACCTGGAACGAAGCCAGGCGGAGGAGGTCTGGACGGTCTGGGCCAGATTGCCCGCGGCGACCCGACGCAAGATGGCCCAGATGATGGTGGAGATCGCCGAAAGCGACTTTGAGGTCAACTTTGACGAGGTATTCCAGCAAGTGCTGGAGGACCCGGACGCCGCTGTGCGCCTGGCGGCCGTGGAAGGGTTGTGGGAAGACGACGACATCCGCCTGGTGCCGACGCTGGCCCGCCTGCTGAGGGGCGATCCGGCCGCGGAGGTGCGGGCGGCTGCCGCGGCCTCGTTGGGACGCTTCATGCTCTCCGGAGAACTGGGCAAAATCCGCCCCCGCCCTCATCAGCAGGCCTTCCAGGCCCTGCTGGCCGCGTGTACCGACGAGCAGGAGGACCTGGAGGTTCGGCGGCGGGCGCTGGAATCGCTGGCCTACTCCGGCGAAGAGGTGGTGGCCAACCTCATCCTTGCGGCCTACCGTCATCCTGACGAACGGATGCGCGTCAGCGCCGTCTTCGCTATGGGCCGCAGCGCCGATAATCGCTGGGCCGCGGAGGTCATGCGGGAACTCCACAACCCCAGCCCCCAGATGCGCTACGAGGCCGCTCGCGCCTGCGGAGAACTGGAACTGGAGGATGCCGTCCCCATCCTGATGGAACTCCTGGAGGATGTGGACCCCGAGGTCCAGGAGGCCGCCGTCTGGGCCCTGGGCCAGATCGGCGGCGACGAGGCCCGGGAGGCCCTCAACGCCTGTCGCCAGTCCGACAACGAAGTGCTGCGCAGCGCGGCGCGGGACGCCCTGCGGGAACTGGAATTCCTCCACGGCGACCTGGGCGCTTTCCTGCTCTTTGATTTCCTGGAGGACGAAGAGGAATCCGACGAGTGGGACGAAGAATCCTGGGACGAAGAATAGGAGTTCCGATGCGCGTTCGGACCTTTCTGCTCCCTTTTCTGTTTCTGGGGGCACTGGCCCTCCCGATCGCTGCTCAGGAGGCGCCCATCACCGTCCAGAATGCCACCGTCGCCTACAACTTCGGCCAGCAGGCCGTCTTCTCCATAGAAGCCCGCGGGACAGCGAACATCACCGCTCTATACCTGTACCTTCAGGTGGAGGGCAGTGAGCGGGTGGACGTTGTCCCCGTCTCCGTGACCCCTGCTCCCTCCGTCCAGGGGACATTCGCCCGGGACCTGCGCCTTTTCCCCTTCCCCGCCTTCGGGCAGGTGACCTGGTGGTGGGAAGTCCGCGACGACGCCGGTCACAGGTTGACCACTCCCCGGACCACTTTCCGCTACGAGGATAACCGGCTGGATTGGGTCGCCCGGACGGCGGGCCCCATCACCGTCCACAGCACCGTGGATGACCCCCGGTACATCCAGGCTGCGCTGGACACCGCCGCCGCCAGCCTGGAGCGGATCGCCCGTTCCCTGAACGTCTCGGCGCCGGAGAAGGTGAACATCTACCTCTACCCGTCCCTGGCCGACCTGCGCGCCGCGCTGGAGATGGCCGGTCGGCAGTGGATGGGTGGGCAGGCCCGGCCGGAACTGGGCGTTGTCCTGGTCGCCATCCCCTACGGGGACGGGTATGTAGCCCAGATGGAGCAGGAAATCCCCCACGAATTGACTCATCTCCTTGTTTACCGGCTGGTGGGGCCGGAGGGATACCGGTACGTCCCGGCCTGGCTGAACGAGGGATTGGCGATGGCCAACCAGACCCGTCCCGACCCAACCCTGGATTCGCTCCTGGAGCGGGCGCGGGCCGAGGGGCGCCTCATCCCCCTGAGCGACCTCTGCCCACCCTTCCCTACCGACCCGGAGTTCGCCCTGCTGGCCTACGCCCAGAGTGGGAGTTTGATGCGGTACATCCGGCAGCAATACGGGGATAGCGGTATTCGTGCCCTTCTGCGGGCGTATGCCGACGGAGCCGGTTGTGAAGCCGGGGTTCAGCGGGCGCTGCACCTGACCCTGGAACAACTGGATCGCGCCTGGCGCGCTGACCTGGCTGGCTGGAGCCGGTGGATGGTGTGGGTGGCGGAAAACCGGGTCGGATTGATCCTCTGGGGGCTCAGCATCCTGCTGGCTGTTCCTATTGCCCTGGCAGGCCGCCCGCGACGGTAAATTTCGTAGCGCATCACGCAATACGCATTACGTTTCACGCATTACGTTTTACGCATCACGTTTTACGCAACACGTTTTGAGATGAACACACTCCTTTCCATTCTGACCGGACTCTTGGGCGTTGCCCTCTTTGTCCTGATGAATGCCTTCTTCGTGGCGGCGGAGTTCGGCCTGGTGAGCGTTCGGCGGACCCGCGTGGAGGAACTGGCTGCCCAGGGCCACCCGACGGCGCGGATCGTCCGGCAAGCGCTGGAAGACCCCGACCGCTTCATCGCCGCCACCCAACTGGGCATCACCATCGCCAGCCTGGCCCTGGGATGGATCGGAGAGCCCGCCCTGGCCCACCTCTTCCTCCCGCTGCTGCAATTCCTTCCCGAAGATTGGATCGGGCCCGCGTCCCATTCCATCGTAGCGGCCATCGCCTTTATCTGCATCACCTTCCTGCATGTCGTTGCTGGGGAACTGGCGCCCAAATCCATCGTCCTGCAGAATCCGGAGCGGACGGCCTTATTTGTCATCCGGCCGATGGTCATCGTCTTTCACCTCTTCCGACCCGCTATCTGGGCGCTGAACGGGGCGGGGAACGGGCTCCTGCGCCTGCTGGGCATCCGCCCCGCCAGCGCTCATGAGCGGGTCCACTCCGTCCAGGAACTGAAGATGCTCATTGAGGCCAGCCAGGAAGAGGGCGTCCTTCAGGAGGACGAAGAGCAGATGCTGCGGGCCGTCTTTGACCTCCGCTCCAGCCGGGCCGACGAACTGATGGTCCCGCGCACCGAGATGGTCTGTGTCCCCGCTACGGCGACGGTAACGGAACTGGCCGACCTCGCCGAGCACACTGCCCTGACCAAGTTCCCGGTCTTTGAAGAGGACCTGGACCACGTCCTCGGCGTCATCTATCTGAAGGACATCCTGCGGCCTATCCGGGAGGGCCACACCGACCTGACCGCCCGCGACCTGATGCGGGAGGCGCTCTTCCTGCCGGAAACGATCTCCGTGGCCGACCTGCTGGCCCATTTCCGGCGCGCCCGCCAGCACATCGCCATCCTGCTGGACGAGTACGGCGGCACTGCTGGTCTGGTGACCCTGGAGGACCTGTTGGAGGAGATCGTCGGCGAGATCGGCGACCTTTTTGAGCCTGCCCTCTCCCACGTCCAGCGCCTTCCCGATGGCAGCGTCTTGCTGGACGGCTTGATGACGATAGACGAGGCCAACGAGGCACTCCAACTGACCCTGAGCGACCCCTTCTACACGACCATCGGTGGGCTGGTGATGGGGCGACTGGACCGGGTGCCCGAGGTGGGAGACGAGGTGGTGCTGGAAGGCGGCCTGCATCTACGGGTAGAAGAGATGGACGGCCGACGGGTGGCGCGCGTCCGCCTGATCCGGTTCTGACTCTGTTGGAGAGCCAATGGTACCGATTCTAGAGATTCACCTCGGGGACGTTGTCCAAATGCGCAAGCCCCACCCATGCGGGGGGTACCGATGGGAGGTCACCCGCGTCGGGGCGGATATCGGTATCCGCTGCCTGACCTGCGGGCGGCGGGTAATGCTCCCGCGCGACCGGTTTGAGAAGCAGGTCAAACGAATCCTGGGCTCAATATCGGAGGTGAACAATGGCGAATGAAGAGCGCCCACTTCGCTTTTTGCTCCTGCACTCCCGCACCGGTGGTGGGCATCTTCGGGTGGCCCGCACCGTCGCTGAGGCATTGCAGGAACGGTACGGACAAAAAGTCCGGGTCACTCTGGTGGATGTGCTAACCGACTATGCCCCCTGGCCCCTTTCCGGAGCACCGTACTGGTATCCGAAGGCCCTGTGGGGCGGGGGACGGATGTATGGGCTGGGCTTCCATCTGCTGAACGGACGACGGCGGATACATACCATCTGCGATCTGCTCTGGCCTGTGGTCTATCCCCGAGCCCTCCGTCTTTTCCGGGAGTACCCGGCCGATCTCATCGTCACTTTTCACCCTGTCCCGGTTTATACCCTTTCCCGTGCTCTGGAATGGGCTGGTTTCTCTGTGCCGTTTGTAGCGGTGGGAACGGACCTGGTCGTGATGCATGCCGCGTGGGTCGCTCCCAACGTCCGGCGCTATCTGGTGGCGACGGAACAGGCGCGGGAGCAACTGATCCGACAAGGAGTGGAGCCGGAGCGGATAGAGGTCACCGGACTGCCCATCAGTCCCGTCTTCCGCCGGGTGGCGGCGGAGGACAGGGCGGAAGTCCGTCGGCGGTTAGGTCTGGACCCCCAGCGGCAAACGGTGCTCCTGATGGGCGGGGGCGTGGGGTTTGAGCCGCTGGAGCGGGTGGCGCGGGCGGTGGCCGCGGCCGTGCCGACGGCCCAACTGGTGATCATCGCGGGACAGAACGAATGGCTGCGTCAGCGGCTATCGGCCCTTTCCTGGCCCGCGCCAGTGCGGATAGAGGGGTTTGTGGAAAACATCCACGAGTGGATGCGGGCCGCGGACGTTCTGGTTACCAAGGCCGGCCCCACCACCATCGCCGAGGCGCTCACCGTCGGCGTTCCGATCGTGCTGTGGGGGGCGATCCCCGCCCAGGAGACCCCGAACGTCCATCTGGTCGTCCGGGCCGGCGCAGGGGTGTGGGCGCCGGGGCCGCAGCGGGCCGCCGCGGCGGTGGTTCACTACCTGACCCATCCTGTTGCCCTGCAGGCCGCCGCCGATGACGCGCGCCGGATCGCCTCGCCGGAGGCGGCCCGTCGGATGGCGGATATCCTCTGGAGTATTGCATCCCATCATCCGCCGTCTCCGGCACCCGAACTCTCGCCGATCCCCGCGCCGATTCGGAAGCGTCTGAACCGCTGGAAGAAAACAATCCGCGATTGGGGTCTGCCGATTGCATTGCAGTGATCTGGAGATTGCTATGGTCCCCGTCATCTCCGTCGTGGGCAAGTCCGGGGTCGGCAAGACCACGTTGCTGGAGAAGTTGATTGCCGAACTGAAGCGGCGCGGCTACCGGGTGGCGACGGTCAAACACGACGCGCACGGTTTTGACATAGACCATCCTGGCAAGGACACCTGGCGGCATGCCCGGGCCGGTTCCGACCACGTCGTGCTGGCTTCCCCCAACCGCATCGCGCATATCCGGCGATTGGACCGGGAACTGACGCTGCCGGAGATTGTCGCCGCCATCCACGATGTGGATATCATCCTGACCGAGGGATATAAGCGGGGCCCTGCGCCCAAGATAGAGGTGAGCCGGGCGGAGCAGGGGCGGGAACTGGTCTGCTCGCCGGAGGAACTGGTCGCCATCGCTACCGACCAGCCCTACGATCTGGATGTGCCCCAGTTTGATCTGGACGACGCCGCAGGACTGGCGGACCTGATAGAGGCGCGGTTTCTCAGGGGAGGGGGGAGTAGGGAGTAAGAAGTAGGGAGTAGGGAGTA
>CAKZOY010000241.1 GCA_937138275.1 uncultured Chloroflexota bacterium | reverse complement strand
CCTGCTGCCTGCTACCTGTAGTATGACTTTTTGAGACTTCGCCGGAAGGCGGTGATACGACTTTACGAGATTCAACAGGGGCATTAGCGATTGCTGATCCTCTTTTGCCGTCAGGTTGAAACCTGCGGCTTCGGGATGCCCACGAGGGGCAGACTGTTCATCACTGCCCGCACGGTGGCCGCGTAGCCCGTGCAGCGGCAAATGTTCCCCTTCAGGTAGTCCCGGATGTCCTCTTCGGTGGGGTGGGGGATTTCCCGCAGCAGCGCCTCCGCCGTCATCAGCATCCCCGGCGTGCAGTAGCCGCACTGAAAGGCAGCATGGTCAATGAACGACTGCTGCAGCGGGTGGAGTTTCCCGTCCTTCCCCGCCAGCCCCTCCACCGTCAGGATGTGGTGACCGTCCGCGGCTACCGCCAGAACCAGGCATGCCAGCGCCAGACGTCCGTCTATCTGGACGGTGCAGGCGCTGCACTCGCCGATCCCGCAGCCGTATTTGGTGCCCGTCAGGTGGAGTTTTTCCCGCAGGACGTTGAGCAGCAGTTCGTTGGGCCTGACCCACACCCGGCAAGGTTCACCGTTGGCGACGAACCGGACCTCCAATTCCTGGTCGGCCGGGATGTGGCGGGAGGGGCCGGGCGGTGGCTCCGCAATCATCCCGGTCGGTGCGCCGATGGGGGCTACGGGGGGCTGATCTGCCCGCTCCCAGGCCCGGAACAACCCGTCGTAGGCCAGCACGCGGGTGACTTCCCGCCGGTACCAGGCCGTGGAGCGGATATCGTCTATCGGCGCGATTTCCTCCGCGGCGACCTGCGCCGCCTCCGCCATTGCCTCTGCGCTGAAATCCTGCCCCACCAGCACCGCCTCTGCCCTGCGCGCCCGCAGGGGGGTCGGGGCGACGGCCCCGAAGACCAGGCGCGCATCGGCGATGCGGTTGCCCTGCCGGACGACCCGCACCGCCGCGTTGACCTTCGCCAGGTCGGCAGTGACGCGCGCTACCTTCAGAAACGCGCTCCCCGTCCCCTCCAGCGGCGGGGGAAGGACGACCGCGGTGATGAGTTCCCCCGCCTCCAGCACCGTCCGGCCGGGGCCGACAAAGAGGTCCTCCACCGGCATCCGTCGCTCCCCGCCGGGCCCCCGGATGATCGCCTCGGCGTCAAAGGCGATGAGAGCCGGAGCGGTATCCGACGCCGGAGAGGCGTTGCCCAGGTTCCCGCCAATCGTCCCCATCACCTGCACCTGGGTCGTGCTGAACGCGGCGCAGGCCTCCGCCAGCGCCGGATAGCGGGCCCGCACCCACGGGTCGTTGCGGACGGCCCGAATCGGGGTGCGCGCGCCGATCCACAACCCGCTGTCCCGAAGGACAATCCCCCCCAGGCCCGGAAGGCGGCCAATGGAGACCAGGTAGTGGGGAACGATCCGCTCCATCTTCATCTGAACCAGCAGGTCGGTACCCCCTGCCAGCACCCGCGCCTGGGACCCGTAGCGGGCCAGCAGTGCCACCGCCTCCTCCAGCGACGTCGGTTCCAGGTAGTCAAATTCGCAGGACAGGATGTGGGTGTTGGGTATTGGTGCGCTGGGTATTGGGTTATTGGGAAATGGTGGATTGCTCATCGTCAATCCTCGTTATCGGGCGACTCATTCTGCATTGTAACTATATTGACAACGGCAAATTTTAAGTTATAAACAAAAAACATTGATGGCTATGCTGTCTGAAAAAGCCACTAGAATAGCGAAAATCAGACGTGCTGTCGCCTTGGCGGCGTGAAACGGGCTTTTTCAGCCCCCTCACCCCCCTTGCCCCCCTCTCCCCCTTGCCCGACGGGCGGGGGAGAAGGGGGCCGGGGGGATGAGGGGGTTAAAACGCCTCCCAAAAGAGCGGGACAGGCCTCCAGCATCTCATCTCTTGCCACTTTTTCAGCACCCTCTGGGAGAGGGTCGGGGGAGAGGTTGAGGTCTTCTCCCTCCCGCAGCGCGGCCAGGACTTTCTCCGGCGTGATAGGGAGTTCGTAGAAGCGGACGCCGATGGCATTGTAGATAGCGTTGGCGTAGGCCGCCGCGACGGGGTTGGACGCTGCCTCGCCGATCCCCTTGGCCCCCAACGGCCCCGTCGGCTCGCAGGTGTGGGCGAAGTGGGTGATCAGGTTCTCCAGCGTCGGACTCTCCCCAATGCCGGGGATTTTCATATCCACCATATAGCCACGGGAGCGCAACCGCCCATCAGGGTCCCACTCGTTGTTTTCATACAGGGCGAACCCTTCCCCGAAATGCAACCCTCCCTCCAGTTGCCCGGCAGCCATATCGGGGTTGATCACCGTCCCGCAGTCGCTGCCCATAACCGCCCGGACGGTGCGGACGACGCCCGTCCAGGTATCCACCTCCACCTCCACAAAAGTGGTGACGTAGGCCGGGGGGCAACTGGTGGGGCGGTAACTTTCCACCGCAGCGATCGTCTTCCAACTCTCCGTCCAGCAGCGGGTGGCGACCTCGGCGACGGTCATCCGGCGGTCGGGGATAGCGGGGGGATAGATGACTCCCTGGCCCAGGTTTTCGTCCAGTTCCAGCGTCAGGGCGTCCGGCATCACGTTCAGGTAACGGGCGGCCGTTTCCAGCAGTTCCTGGCGCGCCTTCTGCGCGGCGCGGACCGCCGCCCCGCCGCCCGCGTAGACCCCGCGGGTAGCGTGGGTGACGACGTCGTAGACGGTGGTGGTCGTCCCGGCCTCGGCGATGTTGACCTTGTGCAGCGGGACGCCGAGGACTTCCGCCACCAGTTTGGCGATCGCCTCCAGCGTCCCTCCTCCGTGGTCCATCACCGCGGTGATGACATCCACCGAACCGTCCACGTTGATTTTGACCATCGCGCCGGAGTAGTCAATGACGTCCCCCGGCTGAGGGGCGCCGGCGCTGGACGTATGAAACCCCCGCGCCATACCGATGCCCCGGCGGTAGCGGCCGGTCTTCTCCTCCGGCCTCTGGCGACGGTCCCACCCGATGAGTCTCTTCCCTTCCTCCAGCAATTCCGGCACGCCGTCGCTCTGGACGACGGAGCGGACCAGCGGCCCCTGGCCCCAAAATGTATCCCCCAGACCGACGTAGTTCTTCCGGCGCAGTTCTATCGGGTCCATCCCCAACTGCTCGGCGAGTTCATCCATCAGCGACTCCACTGCAAAGGTGATCTGGGGGTTGCCGAAGCCGCGCATTGCGCAGGATGGGTTTTTGTTTGTGTAGACGGCCACCCCTTTATAGCGCACGGCGGGGAAGCGGTAGAGGGAGACCAGCCAGCCGACGCAGACGCCCAGGAACGAGTAACTCTGGATGATGTGCGCGCCGATGTCGGTGACCAGGTCCATCTCCGCCCCCAGAAGCGTCCCGTCCCGGCGCGCGGCGATTTTCAGGTGGACGATGACGGGGTACTTGCTGTGTTCGTGGGCGTCCTCCTCGCGGGTCAGACTCAGTTTGACCGGACGGCCTGCTTTGAGCGCCAGCGCCGCGCAGACCGGGATGGGGGTATTCATCTGGATGCTGGAGCCGAACGTCCCGCCCACCGGCACCCGGATGACGTTGATCCGGCTGAGGGGGATGCCGAAAATCTGCCCCAGGACGATGCGGACGTTGTGGATGGACTGGACCGTCGCCCAGACGGTGAGGCCGCCATCGGGTTCGGGCCGGCAGACGGCCGTTTTGGGCTCCATCTGCATGTGGTAAATCTTCGGGGTGCGGAACGTCCCCTCCCCAATGACATCGGCCTCGGCGAAGGCCCGCTCCACGTCTCCTTCCACGATCTGGCGGGTGCAGGCGATGTTGTTCTCTACCGGAATCCCCTTATCGCCCAGCAGGACGGTCTCGTGGATGGGGAACGCGCCCGGTTGCATTGCCTCTATCGGGTCGGTGAGGACGGGGAGCGGTTCGTACTCCACCCGGATCGCCCGCGCGGCCCGTTCGGCCAGCGCCTCCGTCTCCGCGGCGACGGCCGCCACCGGTTCGCCGATGTAGCGGACCCGGTCGCCAGCCAGGACGGTGGTATCCTTATGGAGCGCGTGGGGGACGGTGACAATGCGGGGATTGTAGCGGATGTGGGGGACGTCCTCCCAGGTGATGACGACGGCGCCCATCGCCTCCGCCTCGCGGGCATCTATGCTCTTAATGCGGGCGTGGGCATACGGGCTGGTGACGATGCGCCCGTAGAGCATGCGGGGCAGGATGACGTCCACCGAATAGATTTCGCGGCCGGTGACCCGCGCCAGTGCGTCCTTGCGCGGAGTTTTATGACCGACGATGCGAAAGGGTGCGGTCATCGGGATGCCTCCTCATCGGAAACCTTTCCTGCAAAGCCCCTGTGGGGATGCGGATACCTCACCCTCACCCCGTCGTCTTTGGGAGAGGGGTTGGGGGTGAGGGTGAGGGGCCCCTCACACCCATACCCCCGCGCCGATCCGTCCTAGCACCAGCGCCAGCAGGGCCATCCGCACATAGACGCCGTTGCGGGCCTGGCGGAAGTACGCCGCGTTGGGGAGCGCGTCCACGTCGGGAGCGATTTCGTCCACCCGCGGGAGCGGGTGCATAATCGTCACCCGCGGGTTGACCCGCTCCACCATCTCCCGGGTGAGGATGTAACTTCCCTTCAGCCGCTCGTACTCGGCGGGGTCACTGAACCGCTCCTTCTGGATGCGGGTCATATAGAGGACGTCGGCCTGGGCCAGCGCCGCCTCCAGGTCGGTCGTCTCCTCCACTGGCAGTCCCTGGGCCCGCAGCGGGGCGATGACCTCCTCCGGCATCCGCAGCGCGTCCGGAGCGACCAGAATCAGGCGGCAGCGGTAGTGGCGGTAGACCTGAACGCCGGAGTGGACGGTCCGGCCGTACTTCAGGTCGCCGGAGAGGGCGATGGTGAGGCCGTCTATCTCCCCCCGCTCCCGGCGAATGGTATACAGGTCCAGCAGCGCCTGGGTGGGATGCTCCCCGGCGCCGTCCCCGCCGTTGATGACCGGATGCTCCGCGACCTCCGCCGCCTCCCGCGCCGCGCCGATCCGGGGATGCCGGATGGCGATGACATCGGCGTACTGGTCCACGGTACGAATGGTATCGGCCAGCGATTCCCCTTTGGCGACCGACGTGGATTCCACGGACGAGAAGCCGATCACCCGTCCGCCCAGCCGCTGCATCGCCGTCTCAAAAGAAAGGCGGGTGCGGGTGCTGGGCTCAAAGAAGAGGGTGGCTAAAATGTAACCGTTGAGAAGGTCCAGAGACGGTGTCCGCTCCAGCCGAGCGCGGAACTCGCCGGCGAGGTCCATAATCCGATCCAGTTCCTCGCGGCTGAACTGGGCACCGCTGAGAATATCTTTGCCTTTCAGGTTGATCATCGGTGTGCTCCCCTCTGCAGTTGTCACAGAAGATCGTGCAATCCGTGGCTGAACCTTCACGAACCGACCACCTGTGCCAGGCGGGCGATGCCCTCGCGGATTTTCTCCGGGGTGAGCGCGCAGAAGGGGAGGCGGATGAACCCATCCCCGCCACCGTTGGCGAAGAACCCGCGCCCGTCGGTGAGTTGCAGGCCGGCCTCGCGGGCCCGCCGGAGCAGGTCGTCGGCCTGAACATCGCCGTCCAGGAACATCCCGACGAAGAAGCCGCCTTCCGGCCGATACCACCGGGCCCGTCCCGCAAAGTGTTCATCCAGCGCGTCCAGCAGTGCCTCCAGCCGCGGCCGGTAGAGGGATTTCAGGAACTCCAGGTGGGGCTCCATCCAGCCCCGCCGGACGAATTCGTAGATGAGCGCGTGGTTGAAATAACTGGGGTTGACGTAGGTGTCCTCCGCCCACTTTGCCATAGAATCGGCCAGAGGTCGGGGGGCGACGAAATAGCCCACGCGCAGGCCGGGGCTGATCAGTTTGCTGTACGAGGACATCTGGACGGTGCGGTCGGGGGCGAAATCCCGGATCGTCGGCAGGTCCTCACCCCGGTAGCGCAGGCGACGGTAGGGGATGTCCTCCACCACCCAGAACCCGTACTCCTGGGCCAGTTCGGCGATGCGGCGGCGTTTGGCGGCGGATAGCACCACTCCGCTGGGGTTCTGGAAGTCGGGGACCAGGTAGAGCAGGACGGGTCGGTCTCCGGCGTGCAATCGCCGCTCTATGGCCTCCACATCCGGCCCGTCGTCCTGGAGGGGGAAACCGACCACCTGCGCGCCGGTGCGGCGCAGGACGGTGACCGCGCGGTCATAGGACGGCTCCTCTACCCAGGCCAGGTCGCCGGGGCGCAGGGAGAAACGGGCCAGCAGGTCCAGCAACTGGAGGGAGCCCTGCCCCAGGATGACCTCGTCCTCGTGGGCACCGGCCTCCTGGGCGATCAGCGCCCGCAGGGGGGCAAAGCCGCGAGATGGGGCGTACTGGAGTACCTCGTCTCCATACTCCATCAGCACAGTGTGGACGCACTCGGCCAGTTGCGCTTTCGGGAACGCCTCCGCGGGCGGGACGCCGCGGGTGAAAGGGATGACGGACAACGGCATTTGCAACACCTCCTATAGTCCCAAATAATGGCGCTTGATATGAGAATTTCCGCTCAGGTCCGTACAACTTCCTTCCAGAACGATGCGGCCGTTTTCCAGGACGTATCCCCGGTCGGCCAGGCGGAGGGCGTGGGGGACGTTCTGTTCCACCAGCAGAATCGTGAGTCCACGCTCCCGCAGCATCTGGAGGCGCTCATAAATGGTATCCACCAGGACGGGGGCCAGTCCCAGGGACGGTTCGTCCAGCATAAGCAACCTGGGGCGGGAAGTCAGCCCCCGGGCTATCGCCAGCATCTGCCGCTCACCGCCGCTCAGCGTGCGGGCCAGTTGGTGACGCCGTTCCTTCAGCCGGGGGAACAGTTCAAATACTTCATCCAGCACACCGGTCTTCAAGACTTCCCGATTCCCGTATGCCCCCATCAGAAGGTTCTCCATCACGCTCATGTTCGGGAACAGTCGCCCGCCCTCCGGGACGTGGGCGATCCCGATCCGACTGATGCTGTGGGGAGGAGCGCCGGATATCTCCTGCCCGTCAAAAAATATATGCCCGGACGATGGGCGGATCAGGCCGGAAATGGTCTTCAGCAGGGTGGTCTTACCGGCACCGTTGGGCCCGATGATGGTGACGATTTCGCCTTCGTGGACCGAGAAAGACGCGTTTTCCAGGACGGGGACCCGGTAGTATCCGCTGGAGAGGTTTTCCACACGAAGCATTTCCTTCAGCATACGGCCCCCTTTCCCAGGTACGCCTCAATCACCCGGGGGTTGGTACTGATTTCCTGGGGAGAGCCTTCGGCGATAACCTCTCCGTAGTCCAGGACGAGGATGCGCTGACACAACCCCATCACCATTTGCATCACATGTTCCACAATGCACAGGGTGATATGTTGTTCTTCGTTCAATCGCCGGAGCACGGTCATCAGTTCGGTCAGTTCCGTCGGATTCAGCCCGGCCCCGGCCTCATCCAGGAGAAGGAGCATCGGTTCGGTCGCCAGGGCGCGGGCCAGTTCCACCCGTCGCAGGAGGGATAGCCCTATATCACAGCAGCGCTGGCGGCGGTGCTCCTCCAGGTCACAGAGGGCGATCACTTCATCCACTTTCCGCGCCACATCCCGTTCCCCGTACCGTTTGTACGCGCCCACGCGGATCGCCTCCTCTATGGTCATACTGGCGAAGGCGCGGGGGACCTGAAAGGTGCAGGTAATGCCCAGATCACAGATTTTGTGCGGGGGCTTTCCGGTGATATCCATCCCCCGGAAGAGGATCTGGCCGGCATCCGGTTTTTGCAGTCCAATGATGTTGAAAAACAACGTGCTTTTGCCGGCGCCGTTGGGGCCGATAATGCTGAACAGTTCCCCTTCCCGGATTTCCAGGCTGACGTCGTTGAGCGCGATCAGGTTGCCGAACCGCTTGGTGAGGTGAGCGACCTGCAGGATCGGAGCGGACATCTTACTCCTTTACCATCCGGGATAACAGACGGTCATATGCTCCGCGGACGAAGGTGGCGATCCCTTGAGGGCGGAACAGCGCGATCAGGATCAGCACCACGGAATACACGACCAGGTAGAAACTTTCCAATTGACCGCCCAGGTTGGCGCGCAGAAATTCCCGTGTGCTGACCAGCAAAATGGCCGCCATTACCGGCCCGTAGGTAATGCCCATCCCCCCGACGATGCCCAGGATGGCGACTTCCGTGCTGAGTGGGCCGCTGAAGAAATTCGGGTGGATAAATCCGTACATGCAGGCGTAAACGCCGCCCGCCGTACCGACCAGGAAGGCGTAAAGGGCCAGGGCTTGCAGTTTACAGGCCTGCGTGTTGACTCCCAAAACCTCGGCGGCGTCTTCGTTTTCCCCTAAGGCCATCAGGTAATAACCCAATCGGGAATGGCGTACCCGATGGTTCACGACCAGGGCCAGGACCAGCATGCCCAGCATAATGTAGTAAAAAGGCATATACGTGGCGAACCGAAGGTGGTAGAGGGACCATTCGTGGTACGGCAGATACCGTTCCATTGGCCCGCCGACCTGGTTCCAGATCAGGAAGGCGACCCGCAGCACCTCTACCAGTGCGGAGGAGGAGAGGGCGTACCAGACCTCCCTGATCCCGAAGCGGAAGAGCGGGTAGCCAATGAGGAGCGCAAACCCGACGGCAATCAGTCCTCCCAGGATCATTCCCAGCCAGGGGGAGATGTTCCAGCGGATGAGGAGGGTGCCGACGGTGAAGGCCCCCAGGCCCAGGTAAGCACCCGCTGCCAGGTCTAACTGCCCCGCCAGGCCGCCGATGATGTTCCAGGCCGTTGCCAGCACGCCGTAGAGCAGAACAGTGGTGAACAGCACCAGCGCGTACTGGTTGGAACGAGCCACCAGGGGAAGCAGGGCAGCGAGAACCAGAAGGGCAATGAGCAATGAGCGAGGGAGGGAATTGCCAGAGCGCATCACTTCCTCCCGAAGAGGCCCCGAGGACGAAGCCACAGGACGAGGATGAAAAGGAGATAAATGACCAGCGAGCGGGCCCGGGGGTCCCAGAGAGACATTCCCATTGCCTCTGCCGCGCCCACGATGACGCCGGAGATCAGCAAGCCGGGGATGGAACCCAGTCCGGCCATAGCCAGCACGCACCAACTTAACAGGCCGAAACGGACCCCCATTGTCGGATCCACCTGCTGGAAAGTCATCAGCAGCCCCCCGGCGATGGCCGTCAGAGCGGAACCCAGTCCGAAGGCCAGCGCGTATGTCTGTCGGAAGTCGACCCCGTGCAGGGAGGCGGCGTCCAGGTCGTCCGACGCGGCGCGGATGGCCCGTCCGGCCCAGGTACGGGAGAGAAACAGTGAGATGCCGAAGATGACCAGGACACTGACGGCAGCGGAAACCAGCCGAGAGGCAAGAATGGTATAGGAGCCGATCTGGATACTTCCCTGAATCAGGGAGTAGGGGAGCGCTCGCGGCTGCGCTTTCCAGATCAGTTGTGCCAGGGCGCGCAGAAAGGTCATCAAGCCGACGGTGACGGCGATCTGTGTCACGTACCGCTGGCGCAGGGTTCGGTCAATGATGGCGTAATACACCAGTAGCCCGATCAGGAAGAGCAAAGGAAAAGTCAACAGCGGCGTGATCGCGGCATCTATTCCAGTTCCCAGGCCGATCCAGAACGTGAGGTACATAGAGACCATCACGAGGTCGCCATGGGCGAAGTTGACCACGTTCATCACGCCGAAGATCAGGGAAAGCCCCAATGCGATGAGCGCGTAGATACAGCCGGTCAGCGCGCCATTCAGCAGGTTCTGGATCAGGGTATCGGTCATCCCATCCCCCGAGTGAAAGTGACCGTTTGGGGTAACTGTTCAGCCAGCGGTTGAAACCGCCCCTGGAGGGCACTTCGTGCCGGGCGACCGCCTGCGTGGTCGCCGGGGCGGCGTCCCCGCCGGTGGACGCCCGGCGGCAAGCCCTTGAGGGGCGATTTCAATCGCTGAAGGACAATAGCCTGAACAGTTACCGTTTGGGTAAGCGGGGTTGGCGGGCGGAGAATCTTCGCTACCCGCAAAGCCCCTTTTAAGTGACCTCACTCTCTCCCCCTTCCCCTCTCGGCGGCGCCGAAGGCGACGGGGTGAGGGTGAGGTCGCCTTCTAACCTCACCCTCTCCCTCTTCCCCTCTCCCTCTCCCAACGGGAGAGGGAGAGGGGTGTCGCCGAAGGCGACGGGGTGAGGGTGAGGTCTAAGAGATGTTAATAGTCGACATCCGGCCGCGGGAAGACCGGCGCGGCCTCGGCGTACTCAAAGGGATAGACCACTTTGGGTTCGCCGTTGATCACCTGGAGCACCACGGCGCGGGCGTAGGGATTATCCCCGGTTTCCGTGAAGGTAATGCGGTCCGTTGGATACGTCTCTACCGCCGGTCCGGAGGTGAGGTCCAGTTTCAGGAACGCCTGCCGGATATTATCCGGGTTCAGCGGGTCATCCGGGAACATCTGACCGGAGAGTTCCAGGGCTTCCTTCAGCACCCACATCGCGTAGTAGTTCATCCCGGCCGCCTCGGTGGGGATGTGGCCGACCTGGGCTTTGAATTCCTCCACGAACTTCCGGTTCTGGGGGGTGTTCTTGGCCGGATTGTAACTGTAGGTGTTGGCGTAGAAGTTGGCCGTGGCCCCCAGTGCCTTGATGGATTCCGGATCCGTATACCCGCAGGCTCCCATCCCCGCGACGAACTTGGGGATGCCCTGTGCCTCTTTGAAGGTATTAGCGAAGAGGATGGCATCCATAAAGTACGGGGAGTGGACCACGAAATCGGGCTTGGCGGCCTTAATGTCGGCGATGATGGAGGAGACGTCGGCGATGTCAGAGGGGTACTCTTTCTGGTAGACGATGGTCAGGCCGTGGTCCAGGGCGGCCTGGGTGGCGCCGATGGCATTGCTCCGCCCGAAGGCCGAGTCCTCGTTGAGAATTGCCACTCGCTGGGCGGAAATGCCCGCTTTTTCTGCCGCGGCAAGGACAAACTCTACTGCGGTTGCCCCATGCTGGCTGGCCTTGGGCGCGGGGCGGAAGAGATAGCGTCGCCCTATCATAGTTACGCTGTCCACCAGCGCATCCGCTACCAGAATGACCTTCTCCCGCTCGGTGACCTCGGAGGCGGCGATCGTCAACCGGCTGATGTAGAGTCCGAGGATAGCGACCGGGCGGTGTTTGCTGATGATGCTCTCGGCACCGAGGCGGGCGCTGTCGGCATTTTCTCCGGCATCTTCTACCACCAGTTCCAGCGGGATGCCCCCCATAGACTGAATACCGCCAGCCTCATTGATGTGCCGGACGGCGATCTCCATGCCGATCTTCGCCTCCGTCCCGAAGACTGCATAGCGACCCGTCAGAGGCTCCAGGCATCCGATCACGATTTTCTCCGGGAGTTTCGGCTTGGAGGTCGCCTGAGGGCCGCATCCCCCGATGAGCAGGGAGAGGACGACCAGGATTGCCATTGTGCGCCACATTGTGCTTTTCATTGTATCCTCCTCCTGTTTGGAAATGGGAAAAGGGGACTGATAAATGATGGGGGTGCTGTGTTTTATTTCCCGAAATCACCTCCTTTCCCCCGACCATTTTTCCACAATATATGAGAAA
>CAKZOY010000240.1 GCA_937138275.1 uncultured Chloroflexota bacterium | reverse complement strand
AACGGGGAGGGGGGCAGGGGGGTGGGGCCCGATCTCTTTCGGCTCACCAGGGGACCTCTTTCGGCCGGAAGCCGAATTGGGTAATACCATTTATACTTTTAACGTATGGTTTGTCATTATAATTTAGAATCTGCCATTGTCAACCTACGAACGACGCCACTCCGCTACGCTGTGTGGCTGAATCCAAACACCACTTCTCCGAACGGACGCGTCGGCCCGTTAAGTCAACGCATCGGGAGACAGGGGAAGCCTTATCCCTTCGTCCCCGTCAGCGCCACGCTTTCTAAGATATAGCGCTGGGTGAAGAAGAAGACGACGATCAGCGGGATCATCGTCAGCGCCGAGGCGGCCATAATCAGCGGCCAGGGCTGCACCCGTACCTGGGGATTGATGAGGTTGGCGATCACCACCGGAAGGGTGTACATTTCGGCCCGCTGGAGATAGATGAGAGGGGCCTGCAGGGAGTTCCAGTGCGCGACAAACAGAAAGACGCCGATCGTCGCCAGCGCTGGCTTGCAGAGCGGCATAATAATATGCCACCAGACCTGAAAGTGATTGGCCCCGTCTATCAACGCCGCTTCGTCCAGTTCTCTGGGCAACCCCATCATAAACTGGCGGAGAAGGAAGATGTAGAGCGCCCCACCGGCGAAGAAGCCCGGAATGATGATGGGGTTGTACGTCCCCACCCACTTGATTTTGTTGAAGACGACGTACTGGGGCACGAGGGTCGTCTGGGGGGGCAGCATCAGGGTGGAGAGCATCAGGAAGAAGAACAGGTTGCGCCCCGGCCACTGGATGCGGCTGAAGGCGTAGGCGACGGCCGCCACCGAGACCAGCGTGCCCGTAACCGCCAGCCCGGTGACAAAAACGGAGTTGGAGAAATACAGCAGCCACCTGTCGTCCGTCAGAACCTGGACATACGCATCCATCTGGGGCTGCGCAGGCCACCAGGTGATGCGCGGGGAGTTTGCCTCTTCCATCGTCTTCAGCGAGGTGGAAATCATCCAGAAAAGAGGAAAGAACATAAAACCGCTCCCGGCCAGGAGCAGCAGATAGACGATTCCGTTGCTGAAGGCCTGCCGGACTTTGCGCGGAATGAGCGGTTGTTTGTACAGTTTCTGGGCCATCGCCATCCTCACGATTCGTACTCATAATAGACCCAGCGGTTCGCCAGCCGGAACTGGATCAGGGTCAGGACCAGAATGAGGACCAGCAGAATCCAGGACATCGCCGCGCCGTAGCCAATTTTGTTGAACCGGAACGTGGAGCGCCACAGGTAGTAGGCGACGAAATAGGTGGACTGCGCCGGTCCGCCGTTGTCGGTGAGGACGTAGGACTGCTCAAAAATCTGCAGTGTGGCGATAATCCCGACCACCAGGTTGTAGAAGGTGGCGGGGGAGATCATCGGGAAGGTGATGCGCCAGAATCGCTGCCAGCTGCTGGCGCCGTCCACCAGCGCAGCCTCGTAGAGGTGTGTGGGTACGCTGCACAGGGCTGCCAGGTAGATCATCATCATCGCCCCCGAACTCCAGACCCCAATGAAGATGATGGCGGGCTTGGACCACAACTGGCTCTGATGCCAGAGCGGCATCGCCTCGGGGACCGGCAGTCCCCGCGCCAGCGTCTGCTGGAGCAGGGTGAAGTCCCCCCGCTGGAGCCCGATGAAAGCCGCATTGGTGACCTCCGTAATCATAACGACCACCTGACGGGCAAACACCAGAGGGGGAACGGCGTCCTCTATCATCCGGATCACTGTGTTCAAAATCCCGTTGTTGGGGTTCAAAACCAGCCGCCAGGTGATGAGCATCGCCGCGTTGGCCGCCAGCATCACCGGCAGGTAGTAGACCATCCGGAAGACCTGTTCCCCCGGCAATCGCCGGTAGAGCAACAGGGCCAGCCCCAGGGCCATCGCCAACTGGAGCGGGAGGCCGAAAAACGTGACGTAGAGCGAGTTCAGAATGGATACCCGAAACTGGTCATCGGCCGTCAGCAACTGGATGTAGTTCTGGAGCCCGATCCACTGGGGTGGGTCGGGCAACTTGAAGCGGGTGAAACTCCAGTAGAGAGACGCCAGCGTCGGGCCGATCACGAAGATGAAATACCCCACGATCCAGGGAGAAGCGAAGAAATAGCCGGCAAACGTGCGGGATTGGTACAGGCGATTCTCTCCCCGTCGCCGGACGATGGCCTTCGCCACCGCGGCGACCGCCAGGCTGGAGAGAAGGATGAAAATCACCGTTCCAATCGCCCAGAGGAGCGTATAGAGTTTGGGATTCACGGGAACACTCCTTGGTGACGGGTGGGAGCCCTTGTGGGGGGCCCCCACCCGCATGGATCAGGCGCCCCTACGGCAGCCGCCCGGCGTCTTTCAGCACCTGGATGTACTTGCTCTGGATGTTCTGCAGCGTCGTGTCCAGGCTCTGGGCGTCGGTGAAGTAGAGGGGCATCTCCGCCATCAGGATATCGCGGAACTGCGCTGTCTCCCGAATGTCGGCGAAGCCGACGCCGTACTGGCCCATCAGTTCGCCCATCTTCTTCATCACGGCGTCCTGCTCCACGTAGCCGAACCAGGCATCCTTCCGCGACGGGAACGAGCCAAAGTGGGAGTTGTAGGTGTTCAGGTTCTGCGCCGAGCCCAGGAACTTCAGGAACTCCACCGCTTCAGGGATGTGCTTGGAGTAGGCCGGGATTGCCAGCCAGTCGTTGAAGACCTGCACTACCGGCTTGCTGTTGGGGAAGTCGGGATCGGTGAAGCCGGGGAAGAGTTCAATCTTCTGCCAGATGGGGTCGCTGGTGACCGGAGCGCCCCACAGGTTGCCCCACTGACAGGCGACCAGGTCCGAGGCCAGGAGCGCCCCGGTCGTCTCCGGTAGGCCGGCGATGCCCTCGTTGGGCAGCACCGCCCGGCGCCGGTTGTACATGAACTCCAGCGCCGCGCGCGCTTCGGGGCTATCAAAGTTGGGAGTGCCGTCCGCCTTGTAGGTGGTGCCGCCCAGCGTCCAGATCAGGGAGAGGTACTCCTGCCAGTCTTCCAGCGGGGTGAAGCCCTGCCGCTGGAGCGCGCCGTCTTTGATGATGGTCGCGTCGCCCGCCAGTTTGACCATCTCATCAAAGGTCTGCGGGACTTTGGTCCAGCCGACCTCCGCCAGAATGTCGGTGCGGCACATGTAGGCGCGAGGGGCGGTCAGCCAGGGCAGACCCCGCGGCTCCCCTTCCCACATCACCGTATCCAGCGTGCCGGGGAGGAACTGCTGCCAGTCGGGCCAGTCCTTGAAGTATGCCCCCAGCGGCGCCAGCCGGTCGCCGTACTCCGCCACGTACTCGGAGCCCAGGTTCAGGATGTCGGCCCCTTCATTGGCGGCGAAATAACCGGCGATCGTCTCATCCAGCGTGCCCCAGTTCACGTAGACGAACTCCACGTTGATGTTAGGGTGATCTTTCTGGAAGGCGGGGACGACTTCCTCCTCCAGCCACTTATCGGTCTTATCGGGGATGTAGTCCACCACCATCACCCGGATGGTGACCTTCTCGGCCGCGGGCGGCTGGGCCGGGGGTTGAGTGGGTTGGGGGGGCGGCGTCGTGGGGGCCGGGGTCGGCCGGCAGGCCGCCACAAGGACAGCCAGCACACCGACAATACTCAAGAGCAACCATATTCTGCGGGCCATGTCTGTTTCCTCCTTTTCGTGAATTGAGAATAGGGGACACTCATCACAAAAAATTGTTCAGACCGCTGAATGCCTTTCTCTCTAACCACCTCCTTTCCTGGGTCTATCTCACACAAGGAGAAACCTCACCCTCTCCCGTTAGGGAGGCTGCTGAAAAAGTCGAATTTTTTATCATGCAACAGGTTGCTCCTATGGAGAGGGTGATACCCCTCCCCTGCGCTCCCATATGCGTCAACTTAAGGTGAGGGAGCAAAAGCGACAAATCCTTATTGCCGGAGGGTGAACCCTCCGGCTCAAAGCAAAACCCTGCTGCGCAGACTGAAGCGCCACTCCGCTATGCTCCGGGGTGGGTTTCAAACCCACTCCGGTGGGGGTTTAGGGACAGGTTTGAAACCTATACAAACCGACGATTTCGCGTCGGGCGTAACTTTCTTGCTCGCCAAGATGCCTCATTTCACCGAACCTGCCAGGATTCCCCGCACAAAATACCGTTGAAGGGAAAAGAAGACCATCAGGGGCACCGCAGTGGCGACAAAAGCGCCTGCGGTTAGAAGATGCCAGTCCTGTCCACGGGTTCCTACCAGTTCGCTCAGCGCGACGGTCAGCGTTGCCACCGATTGGCTGGTGCCCAGAAACACGAGGGACACCAGCAGGTCATTCCAGATCCACAAAAACTGGAATACGGCAAAGGAGGCAATGGTCGGCATAGACAACGGTAAGATCAAGGACGTTAAAATCTGGAAATGGGATGCACCATCCATTGCTGCCGCCTCTACCAGGTCACGCGGCAACTGGGAGATACAACTGTAGAGCAGGTAGACCGCCAGAGGGATTCCGAAGCCGGTGTGTACCAACCATATACCGAGGAAAGTGCCGTTCAGTTTCCACTGGATGTACAACCGGAGGACGGGGATTAGCGCCATTTGCAATGGCATCACAATCATTGCGATCACAAGGGTGAAAAAAACCTTTCGCCCCGGAAACTTCATCCATGCAAAAGCGTATGCGGCAAAGGCTGCGACAGTGATTGGGATTACTGTAGAAGGGATCGCTACCGTCAAACTGTTCAAAAAGGCAATCCCTAATCCATAGGAAGAGATCACCCGGCGGTAATTCTCCAGGGTGTACTGGTCTATCTTCAGTGGATTTCGGAAAACTGTCCACCAGCCCGATGTTACGATGTCATTCGGGGGACGAAACGAACTGACCATTAGCCCAACCGTCGGTAGGACCCATAAGAAGCAGACGAGAAACACCGTTCCATACAGCAGAGAGGAGGAGAAAAGTCGGCGCCAATACAACGGACGTTTGAACATAGGTTCACCTCTCCGTTTCTACCCGGCGCAAGTTACGAAGGTTAACGATCATCGCCGGCACGATTGCCAGAAACAGGAGCACCGCCAGGGCGCTTCCCCGTCCAAAATGGGCAAAGCGGTACATTTCCAGGTACATCCGATTGGCAATTACCTGGGTATCATAATGCCCTCGCGTCATCACATATACGATGTCAAATACCTTGAGGACCATAATCAATACCGTGGTGCTCACTGTGATGATGACTCCCCGAATGTAGGGGATGGTGACATAGAAAAACACCTGAAACTCCTTTGCGCCGTCAATTCGGGCGGCCTCTACCAGCTCATCCGGCACATTCTTGACCGCCGCAGAGAAGATCGTCATACAGAAACCGGTCACCATCCAGATCATAATTGCCATCAGTGCCAGATTGTTCCATGGGGGGTAAAGATACCATGCGACCGGGTCTCCACCCAGCGCGGTCACCACTGCGTTCAGCAGGCCAATCTGCGGCCGTCCCGGGGGTTGCCAGGCATATACAAATCGCCAGATCACGCTGGCACCGACGGCGGAGATCGCCATCGGCAAAAAGATGAAAGATTTCGCGATGCTCTCTAACCGAATGCGATTCACCAGCACCGCAATGAGCAACCCTGCGGATACGGCCACACTGGTCACAATAACCATCCACATCGCGTTATTGCGGAAGGCAATGTGGACATCCGAATCGGTGAAAACAAATCGGTAATTTGCCAAGCCGACGAAATTTTTTGAGCGTGCATCAAAGAAGGAAATGTATATGGTGTTCAACGCCGGATATAAGAGATATGTGCCCAATAGTAGAAACGCCGGAGCGATGAAGACAAGCGGCGTCAGCGCCTCGCGCAAGGATGTAAAAGGAATGGAGGAGATCCATTGATTGGACAACCAGTACACTAACCAGATGCCCAGAACACCCACCGCCAGCGCAACCAGTGCGGCCAGCAAGCGGGGGGATTCATCGTTGCGGATGAATTGGAAACACCAGCGCAGCACGAAAAACGCCACTACAGTCAGCAATAGGGACCCCCCCCATTGCCATATTGCCCTTCGGTAAGTGATATCCATCCCTCACCTTCCCTTTGGGGAACCCAGGGCAGGGTTAACCCCAGCCCTGGGTTCCTGGTGGTTGAGCCATCTTACTTCGGCCAGCTGGCCTCAATTTCCTGGAGCACCGTCTTGGTGTCCTTCCGACCGGCCAGCCAGTCCACCATACCCTTCCAGAAGGTGCCGGTGCCGACCTCCGGTGGCATCATATCCGAGGCGTCAAAGCGGAACACATCGGCGTTTTTCAGGATCTCGCCCTGAAGCCGATCCATTTCGTTGGTGTACCACTCCAGCGGCACCGACCGGTTGGGGGAAATAAAGCCGCCGGTCTTGACCCAGACTTCCGCCCCCTCGGGCGTGGCCAGGTATTCCATCACTGCGCGGACCTCGGGGCGGTCGTTGAACATCCCGATAGGATCCCCGCCACCCAGTACCGGTTTGCCATATTTCTCCTCAATGGGCGGGAAGTAGAAGAACGAAGCATCTACGCCCGCCTTCTTGCCCTCGGGGAAGAAGGCCGGGATCCACCCCGCCTGCTTCATCATCCAGCAGCGCGGCCCCTCGGTCTCGGTGGGGAAGAGCTCCGCCGTCTGGCCGACGAAGGTGGTCAGGATGCCCTGGCGTCCACCGTAGACATATTTCTCGTTGAACATAATCTGGGCCACGTACCCCATCGCCTCCTCAATTTCCGGATGGTTGAAGGGGATCTCATGCTTGACCCACTGATCGTAGATTTCTGGAGGCGCGGTGCGGAGCAGGACGTCCTCCACCCAGTCGGTGATCACCCAGCCCGTGCCGCCACCGTGTTCGGCGGGGATGCACCAGGGCGTATGCCCGTTGGCCACCATCTTGTCCATCAGGGCAACCAACTCATCCCATGTCTTGGGAATTGCGTAGCCAGCCTCCTGGAACTGCGGCGTCGGATACCATACGATGCTCTTGGTCGCCGCCCGGTAGAAGATGCCGTACAGGTGACCGTTGAATGTCGCCAGGTCCAGCCAGGATTGGATGTAGTCCTTCTTTAACTGGTCCATATTCATAAAGGTGTCCAGGGGAACCAGCTTGCCATCTTCAGCAAACTTCTTCACCAATCCCGGTTGAGAGAACTGGGCGATGTCCGGCGGGTTGCCCGCTTCTGCCCTGACAATGATCAGGGTCTCAAAGTCGGCCGAACCCTCAAATTCCACATCAATGCCGGTCGCCTGTTCAAAGGGCACTAGGGCGGCCGAGAACCGATTAGCATCCTCGCCAGTATAGACGCCGAAGATGGTGACCTTGGTGCCGGCGAACTCTCCCGCTTTGGCCCGTGCCAGGTGCTCATATGGGCCCACTGGCGCCGTCGGAGCAGGAGTGATCACACGGGTAACCTCCACCGGAACCGGCACGGTTACCTTGACCTCCTGCGGCGTCGGGGTTGGCCCACAGGCGGTCAGCAACATCGCCACTACCCCGATGAGGCTTAAGGATGCCCAGATTCTGCGGTTCATTTCTACTTCCTCCTTTCTTTGATTAGAAGAGCAATTCTTGATTTACTGTTTTCAAACTTACGAATTACTGCTGGCCCTTTCCCACCACCTCCTTTCTTTGGTAATTTTACGTTTTTTCCTTAATCATACTTCAGGCCATTCGGCCCAGTTGCTCCGCTACTTCCCGCGCAAACCGGTCTATAAAACCCCGAACATACTCCCCCACATCCCGGTTGGGGTCCTCTATTAGCGGGGTCAGGTCCATCGCGAAGGTCGCCCCGGTGAGGACGTCCACTTCGTGGGTGGCACTGTAGGTGGCGTGGGCCCGCCGCCGTCCCATCGTCGCCAGGTCGTACCGTTTGCCCCCGGCGACCTGCGAATCGTGCACCCCCAGCAGGGCCATCTGGAGACTCTCGCGGGCGGAGACGTCCAGAATCACCTTATCCTCGTCGGGCAGCCAGTCCAGGTCCCGCCAGACCTCGCAGCCGTAGAGGTGGCGGGGGCGCTCCGGCGCGGGGAGCGCGCGCAGGGCCTGAATCGTCCGCAGCGCCACAGCGACGTGGGTGGGATGTTTATCGGCCAGGTTGTGGGTGTAGACGACCTCCGGCCGGGTGGCCCGGAAGACGGCCACCAGATCGGCCACCGGCCCCTCCTGCCGACCGTCCTTCAGCACCGCGCTGGGGTAATCCAGCAGGACCAGCGCGCCGTATTCCCCCACGACGGCCGCCTTTTTCTGCTCCTCTATGCGGACGGCGCGCATCTCCTCGTCGGTGTAGTCCTGATACAGGCCGCTTCGGGGGGAACCGCGCCCGTCGGTCATCACGACGGCGCAGAACCACCGATCGGGCCGTCGGAAGCACTCCAGGATGCCGTGGACGGCCAGAATCTCCGCGTCGTCCTGATGGGCCACGACCGCCAGATGGGTCGTCCGGGCCAGGGCGGCCTCCGGAGGAAGACCGTCGGGCACGAAAACCTGAGCGGTGGGGTTGCGGAATTTCATCGCGCCTTCAGTTTCGGGATGACCGGGAGACTGGCCGCGGCGACGGCCTGTCCGACCCGTCGGCTGCGCTCATCGGGCAGGTGGATGTGCAGGCGCGCCGCCAGGTCGGGAAATTCCTGGCGCAGCACCTCACCCGCGCGCTCCAGCAGGATCCGCCCGCCGCTTCCCGACGTGCACCGTCCCAGGATGAGCACGTGCTCCATCGGGTAGAAATCGGCATAGTGGGCGATGGCGTAGCCCAGGTAGACGCCCATTGTCTCCCATATCTGGACCGCGCCTTCGTGGCCGCGCTCCAGATAGTTCTGGACGTGGGCCAGTTTCTCCGCTTTGGGGACGTTTTCCGGGATGGCGATCCCCACCCGCGGGGCCAGCCGGAAGACGGCCTGCTGGGAGAGGTACTGGGAGCCCACCCCGCGGTCCCCAGACCATTCGTCGGCCGGGGCCTGGGGATGGTAGTCAATGGGGGCGAAGGCCAGTTCGTTCAACCAGTCCGTCAACAGCCCCTCCGGCGTCACGAATCCGGCGGCCTCGCTGGAACCCAGGGCAACGCCCAACAGGGCCGTCGTCTCCAGCGACATCGCCCCGGCCAGCGCAGCCACTTCGCCGTCGTTGACCACCACCAGCGGCACGCCCAGCGCCTGGCCCAGGCGCAGGAAAAGGGTGCGCACCTCGCCGAACCGCTCCGGGGGGACGCCGCGGAAGAGGGAAGCGACCCGCACCTGGTTTTCCACGTACACGCCAGCGGCGCTCCCGCCCACCGCGTCCACGCGGGGAAGGTGTCCTGCCGCCCGTTGCAGCCCGTCCAGTACCTCATCGTAATGATAACGAGGGTCGGCCTGTACGGTCGGCTCCCACACCACCTCTTCGGTGAATACAACCTCGCCCTCCACCACTGCCGCGACCTTCCGGTCGGACGCCCCCAGGTCAAAACCGATGCGGCAACCGTCCAGGTGTCCGCCCAGCGCCTGCCGCTTCTCGGTCTCCGGCGGGACCTCGTCGGGCCGACAGAGCGTGATGGTGAAAGGACGGTCATACACCGTATGGCCCATAAATTGGTGGTCAAAATGACGCGTTCCCTGATGCGCGTAGCAGGCCTGGAGGTAATGACCGACAGACTCCGGCCCTCCCACATATGCCCGAAAGCCCCCTTTCTGCCAGAGGAGGAACTTGAAAAGCCGTTCCGCATACAGGAGGTTTGCGTCGGCCCGGGGATGATTTTCCGGCAGGACGCGCGTCTCCAGGCGGGAGACGCTCCCTCCCGGACGCTCCAGGGCGAGCACCAGGAGTTCCCCGCCGCCGGTCTCGTCCACCATTTCCCGAAAGGCGCGGTTGACCACGGCCGCGGGCGAGAAATCCGGGTCCAGAGGTGGGACAACCTGAGGCCTGGGTGAATGGAAAGACATTCTCCCTCCTTGTTCTCCCGAAGGTCACATACGCAGGGGGCCGAACAATCCCAGTCGGCGGGCCAGGACCAGCGCGGAGGCGCCCAGGATGACGATGTCGTCGGACCCGATGGCGGAGAGGTCTATCTGCACTTCTCGGGTGACCCGTTCCAGGGCCCGGGAGCGCATCTCCTGGCAGACGACCTCCAGCAGCGGGGGGCCGAACCGGGCGATCCCTCCGGCGACGACCACGTGGCGGATGCCCAGTACGCTGACCAGCGTGGCGATTCCGTAGCCCAGATAGCGCCCCATCTGGAAGACCATCTGCCGGGTCGCCTCGTCGCCAGATTGAAAGGCATCGTAGACGGCATCCACCGAAATCTGGTCGGGGACATCGGCCCACCGGTGAAGGTAGGAATCGGGGCGGCTCTGGGCGATGGTGACGGCCTGGCGGATCAGCGCGCGGGTGCTGACCATCGTCTCCAGGCAACCGGTATGGCCACAGCGGCAGGGTTCGCCACCGTCCACCACGCGCAGGTGACCGATCTCTCCGGCGCCGAAGGAATCGCCGGAGAGGAGCCGTCCGCTGAGAAGAATGCCGACCCCCAGGCCGCGCTCCACTTTGACGACGGCGAGGCTTTCGGCCCGGCGCCGGGAGCCGAAGTAATATTCCGCCAGTGCGGCGGCGTGGCAATCGTTGGCGACGTAGACCGGCAACCGGTAGCGTCGTTCCAGGAGCGACCGCAGGGGCAGTTCCCGCCAGTCCAGATTGACGGCCTGATGGACGATCCCGTGGACGGCGTCCACCAGGCCAGGGGTGCCGATACCGATGCCCAGCAGGGGGCGGTTGCTGGCGGCGACGAGTTGGTCAATGGCATCCTGCACCAGTTGCAGGGCCTGTTCGCCGTCCCGGCTGAGCAGGGGGAGGGTGACGCGGTGCCGGACCTGACCGCGCAGGTTGACCAGTGCGCCCCGGAAGGCGTCGCTGGCCAGGTCCAGGCCGACCAGATAGCGGGCATTATCCACCAGACTCAGCAGGATCGGGGGTTTGCCTCCGGAGGAGGGTTTGAAGCCCGCTTCCTCCACCAGTTCCTGGTCAATCAACCCGGCGACGACATCGGAGACGGTGGTGCGGGTGAGCCCGGTGACGCGGGCGATATCGGCCCGGCTGAGCGGGCCGTGCTCGTAGATGGTGCGCAGGACCAGCCGGGTGTTGTAGGCCCGGGTTTGCTGGCGGGTGGCTTTGGGCCAGCGGAGAGTACTTGTGCGGGCGGATTGTTCTCCTATCGCCATTTTGAAAATCCAGTGGACTTATTTAGTGGGACAGGACAAAGCCGGTTTTGCGCTTATCGTGGGTCTGTATTCTGGTCATATTATACCACAACCCGCTTAGTTTGTCAAGTATACTTACAAAGTCGGGCGCATTTCAGTTTTATGGCAGATTGCGGGGTAATACCCATTGCGCAGGACCGGGGGAATCCTCATCTGCCGCCTGGCGATATCCCGGCTGGACAAATGGTTCGGACAATAACCCGAAATCGTTGGTCGGCAGGCGTTAACACCCCCTTATCCCCCCAACCCCCTTCTCCCCTACAAGCGGGGGAGAAGGGGGAGAAAAATACGGGTTTTGGCGCTGGCGGCCGAAGGCCGCCAGCGCCAAAACCCATACAAAAATCCCCCTCCCCGCGGGCGCAGCCCC
>CAKZOY010000239.1 GCA_937138275.1 uncultured Chloroflexota bacterium | reverse complement strand
CAAATGCTCCCTCATCCCCCTTGGTCCCCCCTCTCCCCCTGCCCTGCGGGCGGGGGAGAGGGGGGATAGAGGGGGGGTTGCGGGGCGGCGGCGAAGCCGCCGCCCCGCAAAACCCCATTTTTCTGCTTTGCGGGGCGAAGAGGTGACCGTTTAGGGAGATTCAGGCGATTGCAATGATCCCCCGAAAACTTCGTCTGACCAACTTTCTTCCATACCGCCAGGCCGAGGTGGATTTTTCCGGCATCCACGTCGCCTGCCTGAGCGGGGAGAACGGCGCCGGGAAGTCCAGCCTTCTGGACGCGATGACCTGGGCGCTGTGGGGTAGAGCCCGCGCCCGCCGGGACGACGACCTCATCCACCAGGGGCAGGAGGAAATGGAGGTGGATTTCACCTTTCGCCTGGGGGATGACCTCTACCGGGTGATCCGGAAGCGCCGCGGCGGGAAGCGCGGTATCTCGCTGCTGGAGTTCCAGGTCCAGGATAACGGCCGCTGGCGTTCGTTGAGCGAAAGTTCCATCCGCGCCACCGAGGAGAAGATCGTCCGTCTGCTCCACCTGGACTACGATACCTTCGTTAACTCCGCCTTTCTGCGCCAGGGCCGCGCCGATGAATTCACCATCAAAACCCCCGCCGAGCGCAAACGGGTCCTGGGGGAGATTCTGGGCCTGGAGGTCTGGCAGGAGTACGAGGAGCGGGCCAAAGCGCGCTTGCGGGTGATCCAGGACGAAACTCGTCTGAACGACCTGCGCCTGGAGGAGATAGAGCGGGAACTGGCCCGGCGGCCGGAGTACGCGGCGCAGGTAGAGGCAGCCCGTCGGGAGGCGGAGGAGTGGGCCGACCGGTTGCGTCGCGTACGAGAGGCCTGGCAGGAGATGGAGCGCATCCGGCACGAGCACCGTCGGGTGCAGGAGCAACTGGAGGAGACAACGGCGCGCCTGGCGCAGGCACAGCGGGAACTGGACGCGCTGGAACGGGAGCGGAAGGAGCGGACGGAACGCCTGAACGAGTACCGCGCGCTGCTGGCCCAGGCGGAGGAGATTGAGGCCGGGTTTGCGACGTATCTGGAGGCGGTGGAGCGGGAGCGGGTGCTGGGTGAGAAACTCTCGGCGCTCTCAGAACTCCGGGAGCGACAGACCGCGCTGGAGGCGGAGATCGCCGCGGCCCGTCACCGGTTGGAACTGGAAAAGGAGCGGGCCGCCCAGCGAGTACAGGCCCTGAAATCCCGTCTGGTCTCCCCCGACGTCCTGCGCCGGTACGACGACCTGCAGGCCCGCATCGCCTCCCTGAATGAACTCCGTCAGCAAACCGAAGAGGCGAAGCGAACCCTGGGCCAACTGGCCCTGGAGATGACGGAACTCCGGACGACCAACCAGTCCCTCAAACAGGAAATGGAACTGCTGAAGGAGCGGATTGCCCTGCTGGAGGAAGCAGGGGCGCTCTGCCCCCTCTGTCGGCGCCCGCTGACGGAGGAGGACCGACGGCGACTCCTGGATGAGATGCAGCGGGAAGGGAAGGCGAAGGGAGATACGTATCGGGGGAATACGACCCGCTTGAAGGAGATTGCAGACAAAGCGAAATTCCTGGAAGAGCAGGTGCGCGCCAGCGAGGCCCGTCTGGAGGAACTCCCTCGCCTGGAGCGGGAGGCGGCGACGCTGGCGGAGCGAATTCGCGCCGGGGAGGAAGCGGCGCAGGAACTGGGCGCGGCGCAGGCCGAACTGGAGCAGGTCACAGCCATCCTGGCTGCGGATGATTACGCCCACGAAGCGCGCGCGGCGCTGGAGGAGGTGCAGGCGCAGCAGGCCGCCCTGGGCTACGACGCCGCGGCCCACGAAGCGGCCCGGCGGGCAGTGCGGGAACTGCAGGTCTATGCCGAGCGGCGGGAGCGCCTGGCGGCGGCCCGGACGGGGGCGGAGCAGGAGGAGCGGGAACTGGCCCGGGTGGAACAATCTCTGCAGCAGTGGCAGGAGCGGGCGGAGGCCGAACGGGCGCGCCTCGGAGAACTGGAGGCGGAGAAGCGCGCGCTGGAGGGGCGGTTGAAGGAAGCGCCGCGGCTGGAGGTGGAACTCCGGCAGGTGGAGGAGGCGGAGGCGCAGGCCCGTCAGCAGTTGGGCGCGGCTCAACAGCGCCTGGCAGCCTGCGATGAACTGGAGCGCCAGAAGGAGAGCCGTCTCCGGCGGCGGGCGGAACTGGCCCATCAGGAGTCCCTGTACGCCGAACTGCGCACCGCCTTCGGCATCCAGGGCGTTCCGGCGATGGTCATTGAAGCCGTTGTGCCGGAGATAGAGGCGGAGGCGAACCGTCTGCTGGCCCGGATGACGGGGGGGCGGATGCACGTCCGTCTGGAGACGCAGCGGGAAATCCTCTCCGGCGAGGTCCGGGAGACGCTGGACATCCACATCAGTGACGAACTGGGGACGCGGCCGTATGAGAACTACTCCGGTGGGGAGCAGTTTCGGGTCAACTTCGCCCTGCGGGTGGCCCTATCTCGCCTGCTGGCCCGGCGCGCCGGTGCCCAACTCCAGACCCTCTTCATAGACGAAGGCTTTGGTTCGCAGGACGCCCAGGGGCGGGAGCGAATGGTGGAGGCCATCCAGGCCATCCAGGACGAATTCGCCTGCATCCTGGTCATCACCCACCTGGAGGAACTGCGGGACGCCTTCCCGACCCGCATTGAAGTGACCAAAACCGCGCAGGGGTCAGTGGTGAGCGTTGTCTGAGGAGAGAAAAGGGGGTTTGCGGGCGGCGGCGAAGCCGCCGCCCGCAAACCCTGATTCTGGTGCTCAAAAAATCCACGCCTGAGGGGGACGTGGGCTGCGTCGTACCTCTGCATCCGGAACTGGCGATCGGCACATTGCGGAGGATTCTGAGACAGGCTAAGATTACGCCTGATGAGTTTATGGACAACCTGTGATACCATTGCGGGGGATGACCATCGGATTGCGTTTCAGTGGGGAATTTGATGGCGACCTGTTCTCACAGCAATACGGCGAGTTCCGTATCGGATGCGGATTCTGATGTTCCCCTGCAGGCTCCGGAAATCCCCCTGGCCTACCGCGCCGTCCGCGGCGGCCTGTGGGTGGCGCTGGGTTCGTGGTGGACTATCGGGTTTGGGTTTGTCGCCAACATTATCCTCACCCGGCTGCTGGCGCCGGAGGCGTTTGGCGCCTTTGCCCTGGCGATGTTCTTCGCCCAACTTCTGCGGTTGGAGCCGAAATTGGGCGTCAGCCAGGCCTTCGGTCAGTATAAAGAGACGTCCGGGGAATCGGTGGGCACGTATCTGGGGTTGAACAGCCTCATCATTCTGGCTGGTTTGCTGCTGACCATAGTGGCGGCGCCGATCCTGCGGGCGTTGGGTTACGAAGCCCTTGTTGTACAGGTGGCTCTGGTCCTGGCGCTGGCTGCCGCTCTGGAGAGTATCGGCGCTCTGGCGGGGGTGATGCTGGATAGGGAGATGTGTTTCGGCCCGACCAGTCGGCTGCAGATGATCGTTTTCCCCCTTTCCTATCTGCCTGCCTTCTGGTTAGCCACCCACGGCGGTGGGGTGTGGAGCCTGGCTTCGCAGACGCTCGCGTACAGTGCTCTTATGAGCGTCGGAGGATGGTGGATTGCCCGTCGGCAATTGCTCCACATCTTTCAAATGCGCTGGCGGTTCAGCCGTCCTCTGGCCGGGCGGTTCTTGCGGTTTGGCGTCGCCGTAGGGGCGACCGTTCTGGCGGCGATGCTACTCACTCAACTGGACAACTTTTTGATCGGCACCATCGTCGGGGTGACGGTTCTGGGATTTTACGACCGGGCCTATCGAACGGCCCAATGGCCAAGTACCCTGTTGACCAACATGGTTTCGCGCACCGCCTTTTACACCTACGCCCGGCTCCAGGATGACCTGCCGCGGCTGCGGAAGACCGTCACGATGGTGCTATGGGCGATCGTGTTGCTGGCCTGGCCGATCGCCCTGATCATCTTCGTCACAGCGCCTGACCTGATCGTTTTGCTGTACGGGGAACGCTGGTTGCCCAGTGTACCTTACTTGCGGTTGCTGGTGCTCATCGCGGCAGCAAGGCCCGTCTGGGACAATGTTACCACGCTATTTATGGCGATCGGCAAGCCCCGGCTCAATCTGGTCTTTATGGGAGTACAGATCGGGGTGCTGATTGCGGCGGGATGGCCGCTGACGCTTCTGTGGGGAGCGGTCGGAACCTGCACGGCGGTTGGTCTGGCCTTTGCGGTGGGCCTGGTGGGAGCCTATTCCGTGCTCCGGCGAAACCTCGGCGTTCCGATTGAGACCAGCCTGTTGATCCCGGTTCTGGTCAGTTTTCTGGTGGTGGCTGGTTATATGCTGGTGAACCGCCTGACGGACATCAATGCCCTCAGCGTGCCGGTGCGGGTGGGGGTTAAGAGCTTGTGGGTGATCGTGGTCTATCTCGGCCTCAACTTCTTGCTGCAGCCTCGGCTAATGAGAGGACGAGTGGAGTATGTTGGGAAGCTGGCAAGGCAACAGGGCGAAACATAAAAAACGGCGAGATTTAGGAGGACGGAATGGATCCTATTGCCTGGACTGCCTCAAGGTTATTGGATGGGCTATCTTATTTACCGTACTTCAAAGGGAAAGGCCTCTTGGCCCTATGGATTGTACGATTATGCGGACTTAGTCACCAGCCTACGATGAGGCTACCAAACGGTGGCCGAATGTGGGTTGGCAACGACAACGCAGGTCATATGCTGCTACCATACCTGATTGGGAAATACGAGCACCGGGTTACGCAGGTTTTCCAGCACTACTTACGCGTCCTTCCGCCAGAGAAATGTGTAATGGATATTGGTGCCAATGTGGGCTACTACGCAGTGATGGCCGCCTATCAGCGCTCTCGGGTAGGTAGTGGAAAGGTTTTCGCTTTCGAACCCAATCCTCTGGCCTTCCAATACCTTCAGCGAAACGCGGGGTTGAATGCCTTGGATAATCTTATTGCGCTTCCGTGGGCTGTAGCGGATAAGAGTGGCCAGATGAAACTTTATCTGAGCCTCCAGGGAATTACCTTTGGCTCTCTTCGTTCATACTTATCCCACCTCACTGAATCATGTGAAGTGCCAGCAGTCAGCCTGGATGAGTTTATGGCACAACATCTGGATAGCCAGATCGGCTTGATGAAGGTGGACATTGAAGGTGCTGAGATGCTCGCTTTCCTCGGCGGGAAGGAAACCCTTTGCCGGGATCGGCCGATAATCCTGTATGAAGAGCGCGAGGAATCATACACAGCATTTGGCTATTCGACTAATGAGGTGAGAGCTTTCCTGCAAGATCTTGGATACCGTCTCCATGAAGTCTCGGTAGAGTCAGACGTTGATCTCTACCTTCTTGCCCTTCCTGGAGAGAATGCGTGAGGGTAACGTAATCGTTTTGTCCCCCCGATCTGTCTCTGAGGAGCCGAAAGCGATGCTAGAATACGAAGTCGTAAAAGGGAAAAAGTTTCTCGTGACAGGTGGTGCCGGGTTCATTGGATCACACACCGTGGATGCATTGGTAGAGCGAGGAGGAACCGTGGTGGTAGTAGACAATCTCTCCACCGGGCGTAGGGAGAACCTGAATCCAAATGCAACGTTCTACCACACGAACTTGGCGGACGAATCGATAGAGCGCATACTTGAGCATGAAAGACCGGACGCGATTTACCACTTTGCCTTCTATGTGCTGGTACCCAAGTCGGTAGAGAACCCGTTGCTCGATATTGATGTTCTGATCGGCACATTGCGGATGTTACAGAAAGCAAGAGACATAGGGGTGAGGAAGATTATTCTTTCTTCATCCGGCTTTCTTTATGGAAATACGCCAAACTTGCCAGCGATAGAAGATCTCCCTGTGGATCCTGTATCGCCCTATGTGGTTGCCAAGCATGCTATAGAGAACTATTTGAAATTTTACTATAAAGCCTATCATCTTCCTTACGTAGTGCTTCGGTATGCTGCTGTATATGGTCCAAGACAGGTAACTGGGGCAATGGCCGACTATATACGGAAGTTATCATCAGGCAAACAGGCGGAGATGTGGGGGGATGGCAACAAGACGCGGGACTACGTTTTTATTAATGATGTAGTACGGGCAAATCTGCTTGCACTGAGCGTATCTGCCGATCACCCCAATCCTGTGTTTAACATCGGCACAGGCATTGAAACGACATTGAACGACGTGTACCGGAAAATAGCTGATATGTTGGGGGTGGAGGCGAAGCCAATTTACTATCCAGACCGCCCTGGAGAGCAGATTCGGTATTGCTTGGATATCTCAAAGGCCAGAAGGGAACTCGGATGGGAACCGAAATACGACCTTGATCAAGGTCTGCGGATCACAGTAAAGGAGTACTTGAGAAAATTGCGGGATGTATAGGTCTGTTTTCTCTTTTTTGCCTGCGAATCAATCGGAAACCAACATTGACCAGATATCGGAGGAAACATTTATGCGGCTGTTATTCTTAAATCACAATTACCGGTATTTGGGTACTTATCAGAGAGCTTTCCATATTGGTAGAGTGCTTGTCCAGCGAGGTTATTCCGTTACTTTGTTTACTGTGTCTCCCCGACACCGTTGGAGAATGACACAGTCAGTTTCCGAGGGGGTTCGTATTGTGGAGATGCCCAATTTCGGACAAAATTACAGTGGCGAGGGGTATGGGCCACTGGATAATCTGCTTCGTTGTTTTCACTCGCTAACACATCGCTATGATATCATCCATATGTTTGACCATAAGCCCAATGCCACGTTTGCTGGGCTGGTTGGTCGTCTACATGGAGTGACTCTGATTGCCGATTGGACCGACTGGTGGGGCGGCCCTGGAGGTATCAACGATGTCCCCAAGCGTCGTGTTCCGGCAGTGGGTAAATTTGAAGAGTGGTGGGAAATTAAATCCAAACTTTTGGCTGACGGGGTCGTTACTGGAAGTACGGCGCTTTATCAGCGCGCCTTAGATGTGGGATGTCCGCCCGAGAAGGTCATTTGTATCCCTAACGGGAGTGCCCCAGACTTGATCCGCCCTGTTCCTGTGGCGGAAGCCAGACAACGGCTGGGAGTCCCCCAGGACCGCAAAATAGTTGGTTTCTTTGGGATGGGTCAGGGGGATATGGAGATCATTATGCCGGCCATTCGGCAACTCCCCAATGTCTGGCTAATGGTCATTGGTCCTAAAAACCAACGAGTGCTGGATCAGGCTAGGTATTTTGGCATTGCCGATCGCCTCTGGCAAACGGATTTTGTCCCTGAGGAGGAACTGAGCTGGTATCTGGCGTGTGCCGATGTGATGTGCCTACCTTTGAGTGACCGGGCAGCCAACCGTGGCCGTTCCCCGGGCAAGTTTATGTTCTATATGGCTGCCGGTCGCCCTACGGTTGCCAGTCCGGTTGGCGATGTTCCAATAATAATGGAAACTTATCGCGTGGGTTTACTGGCTCGTGATGAAGAATTTGCTGACGCTTTGTGGCGATTGCTGACCGACGACGCCTTGCGAGAGGAACTTGGTCAAAACGCTCGGCGGACAGCAGAGACAGGGCTCAGTTGGTCCTGTCTAGTAGACCAACTGGAAGAGTTCTATCTACGCATTCTGAGCAGCAAGAGATAACTTTTTATAGGAGGCAAAGATGTCATCCTGGCAAAACCGTTGCGTTCTGGTCACCGGGGGTGCGTCCTTCATCGGCTCCCATCTCGCCGATACCCTCGTAGAGCGCGGGGCGAAGGTGCGAATCGTGGATGACCTCTCCAGCGGCAAACTGGAGAACATCCAACACCAT
>CAKZOY010000238.1 GCA_937138275.1 uncultured Chloroflexota bacterium | reverse complement strand
GCAAGCCCGGAGACGCGGAAGATTGACAAATACCTGTTCCCGGGTAAAAATACAGGGGATGAAGGCTCTCTCTGCGCACATCTACGCTCGTCGGCGCTCCCTTTTCCTGATCCTGGTCCGTCTGGCGCTGGCCTTTTTCGTCCTCTGGCTTCTGCGCCCGCCGCCGGTGCTGGTCATCATTGGCCCGCCCCAGGAGGTGCGTACCACAAACCCTCTGGTCGGTGTGCACACCCGTCTGACCGACGAGGTGGAGGAGTGGAAAATTCAGCGCACCCTCCAGATGGTGCGGCAAATGGGCGCTCCCTGGATCGTGGAATTCTTCCCCTGGCCGTATATAGAGCCCAGACGGGGGGAATGGGATTGGGAGCATGCGGACATGGTAATCCGGCACGCCCGCGCGCAGGGCCTGACCGTGATCGCCCGTCTGGGATTTGTCCCCGACTGGGCCCGCCCTGAGAACACCACCTTCAACTACATTGACCCGGAATACTACGACGAGTTCGCCAACTTCGTCGCGGCATTCCTCACCCGCTACCGGGGAGAAGTGAACCACGTCATCATCTGGAACGAGCCGAACCTCAGCCTGGAATGGGGATACCGGCCAGTGGACCCCGTCGCCTACACCGAAATGCTTCGGGTCGTCTATTCGGCGGCCCATGCGGCGAATCCCGACGCGGTGGTGCTGGCTGGAGCGCTGGCCCCTACGCTGGAACCGCCGGGCAGCGCCGCCGGTCTGAACGACCTGCTCTACCTGGAAGCGATGTACCAGGCGGGAGCTGCTCTCTACTTTGACGCGCTGGCCGTTCACTCCTATGGAACAAATTTCCCGCCGGAGGCCGACCCGGACCCCAATGTCATCAACTTCCGCCGCACCGAACTTCTGCGGGCAATTATGGAAGCCTACGGCGACGGGCAGAAGTCCGTCTACATCACCGAAGGGGGATGGAACGACCACCCTCGCTGGGCGCGCGCCGTCCGTCCGGCCCAGCGGGTAGCATACACGGTGGGTGCGTACGAATGGGCTCGGGAGCACTGGCCCTGGTGCCGGGCCGTCGCCTTCTGGGCATTCCGCTTCCCCGCCCCCCAGCGGAATTATCAGGACTACTCCACATTCGTCACCAACGACTTCCGCCCCAAACCGGTCTATCTGGCCATTCAGGAGTACACCGGCAATGCTTCTCCGTAAATCGCCCGCTGCCGACCACCGACCGCCGACCATCCGCTTCCTGCTACCCGCTACCCACTTCCTGCTCCCTGCTATCCACTTCCTGCTCCCTGCTATCTGTTTCCTGCTGTTCGCCCTCTGCCTGGTCTCCTGCTCCCGCGCCGACGCGCTGGATCGGGTACGGGCGAGCGGAGTCCTGCGCGTGGGAATGGACGCCAGTTTCCCGCCCTTTGAGTTCTGGGATGGGGAGGGCAATCTGGTGGGATTTGACGTGGACCTGGGCCGCGAGATCGCTGCCCGGCTGGGAGTGCGCGCCGAGTTCGTCGCCAACCTCTCCTACGATGGCCTCTACGACGCCCTGACGGCCGAGCAGGTGGACATCGTCATTTCTGCCCTCTACGTGGACCCGATGCGCATGGCGGACTTCGCCTACTCCTATTCGTACTTTAATGCCGGGCAGGTTCTGGTGGTACCGGTAGACGGGGGAGAAGTCAGAGAAATGGCCGACCTTTCCGGGCGGACACTGGCAGTGGAATGGGGGAGCGAGGGGGATGTGGTGGCCCGCACCTGGGCGCGGCGGCTGACCGGCATGACGGTCATCCCCTGCCAGAGCGTGGAGGAGGTGCTGGCTCGCGTGGTGGCGGGAGAGGCCGACGCCGCACTGGTGGACCATCTCTCCGCGCGGCTGGGGATCGGGCAGGGGCTTCCCCTGCGCGTCGCGGGCGATCCGGTGACCGATGAACCCTACGCCATCGCCGTCCGCCGCCAGGATAGCGCCCTTTTACGGGTGGTCAACGAAATCCTTACCGCGATGGAAACCGACGGAACCCTCTCGCAACTGCGCCGTCAGTGGCTCGGTGGCGAGTGATTACCTCTTCAGAAGGACCGTTTCGGCCCTTTAGATTCTCACAAAATCATAGCGATTCGGTCGGCAGTGGAAACCGTACAGCGGCCAGAATCGTTTGCCGGAGAGGTGCTGGGGGGATGATGTCTCTTTTTGAGCCGCAGATACCTGATGACCGGGGTGGGGAACACCTCGGGGACTCTCCCATCACTGACCTGCGCGCCCAGCGCGGCGTCCCCTCCCTGGCCTGGCGGGCCGGTCAGGAGCGAAGGTTCCGCATGGTCTGCCATCATGCCGACCCGGCCGGGAAGCGGGTCCTGGATGTGGGATGCGGGGTCGGGATGTACCTGGCAGCCTTCCGCCAGCACACCCCTCATGTGTTCGGGGTGGAGGTGGAGCGGGAGTGGGCCTGCGAGGCCCAGTGCCACGCCACGGGAGTGGTGCAAGCGGTGGGGGAATCTCTCCCTTTCGCAGACGGGTCCTTTGACCTGACGTTCTCCCACGAGGTCCTGGAGCACGTGACCGATGACCGCGCCGTCCTGGCCGAGATGGTCCGAGTGACCCGGCCCGGCGGGCGGATTGTGCTCTTCGTCCCCAACCGACTGTACCCCTTTGAGACCCACGGGATTTTCTGGCGCGGGCGTTACCGGTTCGGGAACATCCCTCTGGTGAACTACCTGCCCGACTCCCTGCGCAACCGTCTGGCGCCCCACGTGCGGGCGTACACCGGGGGCTCCCTACGCCGCCTGGCACAGGGGTTACCGGTGCGGGCCCTCTTCCACACGGTCATCTTCCCCGGCTACGACCGCCTCGCCCGACGTTCCCCCCTCCTGGCGCGCCTCCTGCAGGCAATCACCTACCCGCTGGAGCATACCCCGCTGCGCGCGTTCGGCCTTTCCCATTTCTGGGTGCTGGAGCGGGAGTGAAAGTGGGGGATTGGTTGGTTGGGAATGGGTTGATTGGGGATCTAGCACCTGACACTTTCGGCTCATATCCAGACCTCGTGCAGGCAGGGTCTGGCCTCTAACGCCCCCTCATCCCCCTGGCCCCCTTCTCCCCCGCCGCGGCGGGGGAGAAAGGGGAAAATAGGTTTCAGCCTCCGGTGCCATTTCGCCCCTCTCGTCGCCTTAAGTTAGCGCTTATTGGACCCATCCCTGCCCCCTTCGGGCCGCGGGGCGCCCGCGGCGACGCGGCGGAGCCCCCGGCGCGTCGCCCGCGCCCAGCCCAGCGGGAATTCCTCTACCGTGACCAGTACCCAACCAACTCCATCCGGGCCGGGAATCGTCTCCCCGCGCAGGAACGCGCCCACCGCCGGGTCGTCCACCTCCAGCCGATGGGCCCAAAGGACGTCCTCGGGCCGCAGGGCCATCGCCAGCGCGCGGGACGGGACAAATGCAGTCCCCTCCACCTGCCCCAGCAACCACCCCGGCCGAAACACTCGTAGCCCCTCCCACAGGTCCGGCGGGACGACCGTCTGGTAAACCCGTCCATCCCGGAAAATCAGCCCTGTTTCGGGCGCGTTGCGCAGCGTCTGGCGAATGAAGGCCTCATAGAGCGCGCGCCCCCGTCCGGGCAGGCGGCCCGTATAGCGGGGGCGGCGGGGATGTTCCCCCCCGGCGCGGCGGAGCAGGGCGTAGAAGTGCCCCCGGCCCGGCCCCCGATGGGGCCAGAGTCGGACAGCGCGCCGGAGTCGGGGATCGGTCTCTCCGACCCACTCCGGGTGACCGGAATCAAAGGCCGGATGGGGCGCTAACTCCACCGGGTCAAACTCCGGGTGGGCCTTCAGAAAGCGGGCAATGACCCCCTCGTTCTCCTCCGGCGCGAAGGTGCAGGTAGCATACAGGAGAAGGCCACCGGGGCGGACAGTCCGCGCGGCGTCCTCCAGAATGGCCGACTGGCGCCGGGCGCAGCCCCGAACCGCCTCCTCGCTCCAATCCCGCGCTGCGGCTTCTTCCCGCCCGAACATCCCCTCGCCGGAGCAGGGCGCGTCCACCAGCACCCGGTCAAACAAACCCTCCCAGCGTTCTGCCAGGCGGCCCGGGGCTTCGTTTACAACCAGAGCATTGGTCACCCCCAACCGATCCAGATTTTCCGCCAGGACGCGCGCCCGTCGGGGGTGGATTTCGTTGGCGACCAGCACACCCCGGTTTCCCATCCGGGCTGCCAGGTGGGTCGTCTTCCCGCCGGGCGCGGCGCAGAAGTCCAGCACCCACTCCTCGGGCCGGGGGTCCAGCAGGAGCGCCGCGGCCATCGCGGCCGGGTCCTGGAGATAGTAGAGCCCGGCCTCGTGGTAGGGATGGATGCCGGGACGGGCCGTCGGGTCGGTCACGACGAACCCTTCCGGGCACCAGGGGACCGGCCGAAGCGGGAAGGGGGAACGGGTCAGAAAGTTTTCGGGGGAAATTTTCTGCGTGTTGACCCGCAGGCCGACATCGGGAGGGGCAGACATCGCCTCCAGAAAAGGGGGAAACTCCGGCCCCAACCAGGCCGTCATCCGTTCCAGAAAGCGTGAAGGCAACACTTTTTTACGTTTTTACGTTTTTACGCTTTACGTTTTACTCTTTACGCCTCACTCCCCCAGCACCTCCGGCAATTGGGCGGGGGAATCCAGGATGAGGTGTGCGCCGGCCCGCTCCAGTTCGTCCCTTTCGCCGAAGCCACAAAGGACGCCGATGGCCCATACGCCTGCCTTCCGGGCCGACCGCATATCCACCGGTGTATCGCCGACCATCGCACAGCGGTCGGGCGGGAGGCCCAGTTGCTGGACGGCGTAGCGGATGGGGGCAGCGTGGGGCTTGAGCCGCCAGGTGGATTCGCGGGTGACCACGAGTTCAAACGGGTCGGAGAGGCCAAAGTCTTCCAGAAAGGCACAGGCGTCCCGGCGCCCGCGGGTGGTGACGACAGCAAGGCGGTAGCGGGGGGTCAGACGGCGCAGGGCCTCCTGGGTGCCGGGCACGATCTGGAATCGGGGAGCGGGACGGTTTTTCCGGTGTCGCAACCGCTCCCCCAGACCCAGCAGGGGCGCGTCCAGCCCGACGGTATCCAGGACGGTGGTCAGGGCATTGGCAGGTGTCTCCAGGCGCATCACAATGCGGCGTGCCCGGTGACGGGCGTTGCGCACCCGCAACCGCTCCAGCCAGCGGGCCAGCGCCTCTACCCCCTCATCGTCCGAGTCCAGAATCGTCCCGTCCAGGTCAAACAGCAGCGCGTCCAGCGCCTGGGGAGGAATCATCAGCCCCCTCCGACGATTGCTTGCGCACCCGAAGCCGGAAGCCCTCTACCTGGACCACCAGGACGCTCTCCCCCTCTTCTATCGGGCCGCCCTCGGCGGTGGCGCGCCAGAGTTCCCCCGTCGCCAGCACCCATCCCTCGGGGTCCAGTCGGCTCTTGGCGATGCCCGTACGCCCCATCAACCCCTCCCTTCCGGTCACCGAGCGGGGCTTCTGGGCCTGGAGCGCTTTGGCGATGACAAAGGCGAAGAAGAGGGCAGTCAGAATCCCGACGACGATCACCAGGGGGATGGAAATCTGTCCATATGGGGAGAGGGGCGCATTAAAGAGGATAAGGGCCCCGGCGATGAAACTCACCGTCCCGGCGAGGGTGAGCGCGCCGTGGGTGGGTGCTTTGATATCCAGAATGAAGAGCACAATGGCCGTCGCCATCAAGACCAGGCCGAGCCAGTTGAAGGGAAGGACACCCAGGCTATAGGCCGCCAGAGCCAGGCAGAGGACACCGATGAATCCGGCAACCCATCCGCCGGGAGAAGAGAGTTCTATCAGGATGGCCTGCACACCGATGGTCAGCAAGATGAAGGCGATATTGGGATTGATCAACACCTGAAGCAGCCTTTCTATGGGGGATAAGGGGATTTCCTGAACCGTTGCACCTGCGGTGCGAAGCGTTTGTTCCGTCCCATTGCCCAGAGCGATCACCCGTCCGTCCATCCCGGTCAGCAGTTCGTCCAGGTCGGCAGCGATCAGGTCAATGACCCCTAACTCTAAAGCCTCCTCCGGCCCGGCGGTGGCGCTCTCCCGGATCGCCCGTTTCGCCCAGTCTACGGCGGCCTCCCCTCGGCGCTCGGCGAAGAGGGTGGCGTGTTCCACCAGCACGTTGACGACCTTCTCAATGGCGTCCTCACTGACCGCGTCCTCGGCACCGGGGAGGGTGACCGGGTGGGCAGCGCCGATCGTGGTGCGCGGGGCCATTGCCGCACCGTGGGCGGCCAGAAGGATGAGCGTCCCGGCGGAGGCGGCCATTCCACCCCGCGGCCAGACGTAGACGATGATGGGCACTTCGGCGTTCTCCATCGTTTCCATAATCTTTGTGGTGGACGTCACGTCGCCGCCGGGGGTGTTCAGTCGGATCACCACCGCCTCTACTTCATCCCGTTCCGCCAGGCGGATGCCCCGGGCCACATAATCATTAATGGCCGCCGTGATGGCACCATCTATCGTGAGCACGTAGACCGTTCGCCCTTCCTGCGCCGCGGCCAGCCCGACGGAAGCCAGAACCCATCCGACGATTATGAGCAGTCCGATCCATCCCTTTACGTTTCCTTTACTCATCACCCGCCTCCAGAAATATTGTACCCCGACGGGGGAAAACCGCAAGCGCTCGTTCGGGCTTGTGCAGCAAATCGTTTCGCGGGAGCGGCGCGCCCGCGAAAAGAGAGTGGGGTTTGTGGGGGCGGCTTCGCCGCCCCCACAAACCCCACACCCCACCCCTTTCCCACACAGGGCGAATTACTGTGCAAGCCCCCAGCAAGCGCTGGATTGACAAAACGGACGCCTGGCGGTAAAATGCGCCCTGTTTATGGAGGAACGCGTTCCCCGATTGAATCGGGATCGGCTCTCGGTACTGATTGCGCTGATCCTGCTGACCAGCGTGCTGTTCCGTTTCGTCCAGTTGCCTCAGATCACCCGTCAGTTTCACCTTCTGGGTTCGCCGCTGGAGGTAAACCTGACGGGGACCGGTCTTCTGGTGGCGCTGGTCTGCGGACTGACGGCAATGGGGGCTTTCTATATACTGGCGGCCCATCCGGATGCCCCTGACCGTCTGCCGCGCCCCCTTTACTTCTCCTGGGTGCTTCCCGGCCTCCTGGGCGGTATGGCGGCCTATCTGATAGAACTGGCTCCGAACGAGGTCGTCTGGGGGGGCGGGCTCCTTCTGGCGATGCTGTTCATCGGTCTGACCGTGGCTGCGGAATTCGCGGCCCTCTCCCCGCGCCACCCTGCGTCCACTCGCGCCCGTCTGGGGTTGAACATCCTGGCTTATCTGCTGGCTTTTCTGTTTTTCTACCTGATCTACCGGACCCGTGCCCGCAGTCTTGTCACCGCCACGACGATCACGGTGGTGGCGTCCCTCATCGCGCTGGACCTGCTGGGCGTGGCGGAGACCCGCGCAACGCGCGTCGTCCTCTATTCCGGTATCATCGGCCTGATAGTGGGAGAGATGACCTGGGCGCTCAACTACTGGCGGGTGGACAACTGGACGGCCGGTCTCCTCCTGTTGTTGTTCTTTTATCTGACCACGGGCATCGCTCAGCAGAACCTGATGGGCCGACTGAGACCTGCGGTTCTGTTAGAATTTGGTTTCGTCACCGTAGCCGTGCTGGCCCTGATCCTTTTTCTGAAATAATGTCATCTGGAAACCCCGGATAAAGGGCTTGTGCAGCAAATCGTTTCGGGGGAGCGGCGCGCCCGCGAAAAGAGAGTGGGGTTTGTGGGGGCGGCTTCGCCGCCCCCACAAACCCCACACCCCACCCCTTTCC
>CAKZOY010000237.1 GCA_937138275.1 uncultured Chloroflexota bacterium | reverse complement strand
GGGAGGGGGCAAGGGGGAGGGGTGAAGGTGTCCTTGAGAAAGTGCACTGCTTTTGAATATGAGCCACACTGCTTGTCCGCGTCCATCCGCGTCCTATTGGAAAACTGTCAGGTAGCCAGTCCGAACTTCAGACCCGGCAGATTGACAAATCGCCAGGATTGTGGCATAATCGGGCCAAAGGCTGAGATGGAGACGAGTAGGCGCGAGGTACCGCTCCAGAGAGCCCGGGCGAGGTGGAAGCCGGGTGCAGGAACCGGGCCGAAAATCCCTCCGGAGCCGCCGACCGAACGGTTGGTTTATTTTACTTGGTGATTGGGAATTGGGAATCGGGAACCCTCCCAAGTAACCAATTCCCAGGTAACCAATCCCCAAGCAACCAACTCAGTAGACTCGGCCGGAGTCGTCCCCCGTTAGAAGGACGCGGCGATCGTGGGTCGCCGACAGAGAGGCCCTGCCTTTGCAGGGCAAGAAGGGTGGTACCGCGGGAGCAAAGGCTCTCGTCCCTTTGAGGGCGAGAGCCTTTTTGATTCAGGAGGCCGGATGACCGATTTGCTCTACCAGACCAACGGTTACCTTCAGGAATTCACCGCTCGGGTGGTCGGGGTGACGGGCCAGGGAGTGGTGCTGGACTGCACCGCGTTTTACCCCGGCGGCGGGGGTCAGCCCTGTGATACCGGCTGGCTGGAGGCCGACGGAGAACGCTGGACCGTGACCCAGGTCGGGTGGAGCGAGGGGGAAGTAGTCCATACGCTGGACCGGGAGCCCCCATCCGTCGGCACAGTTGTGCGCGGCGTCCTGGACTGGGAGCGACGGTACGCCCTGATGCGCACCCACACGGCCCTGCACATCCTCTGCGGGGTGATCTGGCGGGATTACGGCGCCCTGGTGACCGGAGGGAATATGGAACCCCTCCGGGGGAGGATGGACTTTGAGTTTGAGCACATGGGCCAGGAACTGGTCCGGGAGATTGAGGAGAGAATCAACCGGGAAGTCGCCGCCGCCCGTCCGGTGCGCGTGCGCATCCTCCCCCGCGAGGAGGCCCTCCAGATTCCCGACCTGATCCGGACGAAGGTCAACCTGCTGCCCCCCCACATCACCCAGATTCGGGTCGTGGAGATTGAGGGATTGGACCTGCAGGCCGACGGCGGGACGCATGTCGCCAATACAGCCGAGGTCGGCCGGATACAGGTGGTGGACTACAAGAGCAAAGGGCGCATTAACAAGCGGATCGTGATAGAACTGGCGTAACTGTTCAGCCAGCGGTTGAAACCGCCCCTGGGGGGCACTTTGTGCCGGGCGACCGCCGGCGCGGTCGCCAGGGCGGCGTCCACGCCGGTGGACACCCGGCTGCAACCCCCTTGAGGGGCGACTTCAATCGCTGAAGGACAATGGCCTGAACAGTTACGAACCGGCGGGGTGACTACACCGGGACTTCCACCACCCATCCCCACGGGTCAGGCCGTTCCTGAAGTTGAATCTCCACCAGCGCCTGGCGGAGCATCTTCGCCCGGGGGCCGGGCTGCCCGTCGCCGATGATGTAGTCTTTGCCCTTATAATTGATGACAGTGACCGGGAAGAGGGCGGCAGCGGTGCCGACGTAGAAGGCCTCCGCCGCATCGGCGAGGACCTCGTCTATGGCTAATTTCCGCTCTACGGCGAGCCAGCCGAAGACCTCGCGGGCAATGGTGAGGACGGATTCCCGGGTGATGCCGGGCAGGATGGAGCCCAGCGCGGGAGTGACCAGGGTGCCGTCCCGCAGAATGGCGAAAACGTTGGCGCCGGTCAGTTCTTCAATGTACCGGTCCTCCCGGGCATCCAGGTAGAGAGCATCTACGTAGCCCATCTCTTTGGCAATTTTCTGGGGACGGAGGCACCCGGCATAGTTGCCAGCCGCTTTCGCCGCGCCGGTGCCGTAGGGGGCGGAACGGTGCGCCGCGGAGAGGACGATCACCTTCTCCCCGCCCATATACGGCCCCACCGGGCAGCCGAAGACGTAGAAGAGGCACTCTTCCGCTGGCCGGACGCCCAGGATCGCTTCCGTTCCGATGAGCACGGGGCGGAGATAGAAACTCCCTTTCTCCGGAACGGGCACCCAGCGGGCGTTGGCCCGCACAACAGCGGTGACCGCTTCCATAAACATCTCCACCGGGGGCGCAGGCAGCGCCAGACGGGCCGCAGAGGCCCGAAGGCGGAGGGCATTGTCCCGAGGACGGAAAAGGACGATCTTCCCCGCCCGTGTCCGGTATGCCTTGAGGCCCTCAAAGACGCCTTCGCCGTAGTACAGAACGGCCGCGCCAGGAGAGAGTTCCAGCCGGGCACCCCGGTGTTCATAGAGACGGCCGGGCTCCCACCCGTCCTTCGCCGTCCAGCGGGTGAGCCAGAAGGCATCCCCTTCAGAATACGCAAAGCGCAGATTTTCGTCCCACCCCGCCTCCTGAGGCGGGAGCGCGGAATCAGGGGTGAACGGTTTGAGCATATGAACCTCCTTGAACTTCGCATCTTTGTGTCCTGATGGTGACCAATTCGTAACTGTTCAGCCAGCGGTTGAAACCGCCCCTGGAGGGCACTTCGTGCCGGGCGACCGCCTGCGCGGTCGCCGGGGCGGCGTCCACGCCGGTGGACGCCCGGCTGCAAGCCCTTGAGGGGCGATTTCAATCGCTGAAGGACAATAGCCTGAACAGTTACACTAATTCTATCCCAAAAAACGGAGCAGGTCAATGCGGAATCGCGGGTGGCGATGGGCGCTGCTGATCGCCGGGCTGCTGGTGGCCTTCGCCCTGCGCGTCCATCGCCTGGGAGACCAGAACGTCTGGTGGGATGAGGGGCTGGCCATCTGGGCCGTCCGTCACGGATTCCTGGAGACGACGACCTGGACGGCGGGGGACGTCCATCCGCCCCTCTACTTCTGGCTCCTCTGGCCCTGGGTACGGCTGACGGGAGAGAGCGAATTCGCCGCCCGCTCCATCACCGTTCTGGTCGCCCTGCTCACCGTCGCCACAATGGCCCCTCTGGGCCGCCGCCTGGGCGGAAAGGCCGCGGGAGTCGGGGCGCTCTATCTCCTGGCCCTCTCCCGCTTCCACGTCTGGTGGTCGCAGGAGATGCGGATGTACGCCCTTGCCGCCCTCTGCGCCACTCTCTCGTTCTACTTCCTGGCGCGGGCCGTCACTTCTCATTCCCGCCGGGACCGGGCCGCATGGATCGGGGCAACCGTCGCCGCGCTCTACACCATCTACTTCTCGGCCCTTTTGCTCCTGGTCCAGAACCTCTTCGTCCTTCTGGCGGGCATCCGCCGGAGGGATCGCTGGGCGCTCGGGGGCCGGTGGGCCCTGGACCAGGGGATCGCCCTGGCCCTCTTTGCCCCCTGGCTGGCCTTCGCCGTCCCCCGGATGCGCTCCTGGTCGGTGGTGGAGGAGCCGGTACCCCTAGGATTTGTCTTTCAACTGAACGGGGTCCTGCTGACCACGGGCATCTCCACCTTCGTGGAGCGCTACGGGGGGATCGCCCTGGCGGTGGGGTTTGTGATTCTGTGGGGAGTCGCGGCACTTCTGCGGCACCGCGCCCCCAAGGGCCGCCTCTCTCTCCCCGATGGGTTGACATTGCTCTTTTTGGGGACACTGCTCCCGCCGGTGATGGTCTGGCTGGTCACCCAGCCGCGCGCGATTTTCTACTCTCCGCGAGTGGAGGCGCGCTACTTTCTCTCCTTCGCGCCGCTCTTCTACGCGCTTCTGGCCTGGGCACTGGCCGCGCTCTGGACGCCACGCCGCTTGCGCCCTCTGGGACTGGTGGCCTGTGCCGGAGTGATGGCGGTGGCCCTCTGGGCCCTCCCCGGCCACTACGCCGACCGCCGCCTGCGGGACGACCTGCAGACCATAGTGCAGGCCATCCGCGCCCAGGCCCAGCCGGGGGACGCGGTGGTGCTGGTCTCCGGCGACCGCGCTCCGCTTTTCCTGTACTACTACGATCGGGCTCCCGCCCCCGCCGACCGCCCGCCCGTCTACCCGATCCCCCGCCGGTCGCCGATTCTGGACGCGTCGGGGGCAGAGACAGAACTGGCGCCCGTCACGGAAAACCATACCCGAATATGGCTGGCGGAGGTGGAGCGGCACCTGCAGGACCCGGAGGGCGCGGCCGAAGAGTGGCTTGCTGGGCGGTATGCCCGCCTGCTGACCCTGACCTTCGGCTACAACCGCCTCTCCCTCTTCGGAAGCGCCGAAGCGGGCGCGGCCGTTCCGGCGACGGAAATGCCCCGGTATCCTGTCGGCGCGCGGGGGGACGACCTGGAATTTCCAGGCTACGACCTGGCGGTGCGGGAAGTGCGCCCGCAGGACCCGCTGCGCGTGGGCCTCTACCTGCGGGCCCTGCGGCCGCTGACTCCCACGGTGGCCCTGGTCGGGCCGGAGGGCGACGTCTGGTGGACGGAACTGGCGCTGACGCCCCTCCCCCACCCCACCTGGCGGATGGTGGAGGTCCCCGTACTGGGGTGCTACCCGTCCGGCCGCTACCGGTTTGAACTCCGGGTTCCCGGCCACGCACCGGTGCAGTTCGGGCAGGTCCGGGTGACCCACACCCGCCCCGCGCCCGACGTCTCCCGCATCCCCCACCCGATGGAGGCCGGCGTGGGGGAGCACATCCGTTTTCTGGGCTACGGCCTGTACCGGAAATGGGGGCCGTTCTGGAGGCCGGTCGCCCCTGGCGAGGCCGTCCGTCCGGGAGAGCACCTGCGACTGGACCTCTACTGGGCCGCCGACGGGCCGGTGATGGAGGACTACACCGTCTTCACCCACCTGGTCGGTTCGGCCTTCAACCCGGCGACCGGCGGGCCGGTGTGGGCGCAGCACGACCAGCCCCCGATGGGCGGCCTGTGCCCGACCCCATCCTGGCGGCCCGGTTCCCCGATCCGGGACGAATACCCCCTGCGCATTGCGCCCGACGCCCCGGCGGGAGAGTACTTGCTGGAGGTGGGGATGTACCGGCCCGACAACGGGGAACGGCTCCCCGTCTCCGGCGACGGCGCCGACCCGTTAGCCCGCCGCCTGGTGCTGACCCCGGTGCAGGTGAAACCGTAAGCCCGACGCAAAACCGCCGGGCTGGGGAGAAAAGTGATGTACAGAAATGGTCAAACTCCCTGTGACCCTCTGCGCTTTCTGCATCTCTGCAATGTAACACAAGACCAAAGGAGGTAGCATATGCCGTTTCAGAAAGTGCCCGCCACAACCGATTTCGTCGCCCAGGAGCATCAGATTCTGAAGTTCTGGAAGGAGTCCCAGGCGTTCCAGAAACTGGTCCAGTTGCGCCGGAACGGACCGCGGTGGTCCTTCATTGACGGCCCCATCACTGCCAACAACCCGATGGGCGTCCACCACGGCTGGGGACGTACCTACAAGGACCTCTACCACCGGTTCTGGGCCATGAAGGGCTACCAGACCCGCTACCAGAACGGCTTTGACTGCCAGGGCCTCTGGGTGGAGGTGGAGGTAGAGAAAGAACTGGGCTTCCGCTCCAAGCGGGACATTGAGAACTACGGCATGGAGCGCTTCGTCCGCAAGTGCAAGGAGCGGGTGCTCCGCTACGCCGCGGTCCAGACCGAACAGTCCATCCGCCTGGGCTACTGGATGGACTGGAACGACCCGGAGTTCCTGCGCGACCTGGCTCGCCGGATTATGGAGAACCCCCAGGAAGTGATCACCGTCCAGGGCCCCCACGGACCGGTGACGGATACCGTGGAGCAGATCGTGGGGCGGCTGGGCCTGCCGGAACTGAGCGGTTCGTACTTCACCTTCTCCAACGAGAACAACTACATGATCTGGACGTTCCTCAAGCGCTGCTGGGAACGGGGCTGGCTCTACAAGGGGACGGACGTGATGCCCTGGTGTCCCCGCTGCGCCACCGGCATCAGCCAGCACGAGATCGTCACCGAGGGGTATCAGGAACGGACCCATCCGGGCGTCACCCTGCGCTTCCCCCGGCGCGGCCGGCCGGGGGAGAGCCTGCTGATCTGGACCACCACCCCCTGGACGCTCACCAGCAACGTCGCCGCGGCGGTGGGGCCGGACCTCACCTACGTCAAAGTCCGCCAGGGCGATGAGGTCTTCTACCTCTCCAAAGGCACGCTCTCCATCCTCAAGGGCCCCTACCAGGTGCTGGAGGAGATGAAGGGGAAGGCACTGGAGGGATGGACGTACGACGGTCCCTTTGACGAACTGCCCGCCCAACAGAAGGTCGGCGGCCCGCAGGCCCACCGCGTCATCCTCTGGGACGAGGTCGGCGAGGCGGAGGGGACGGGCATCGTCCACATCGCCCCCGGCTGCGGCGCCGAGGACTTCGTCCTGGGCAAGCAGTACGGCCTCCCCGCCATCGCCCCGCTGGACGAAGAGGGCATCTTTGTGGACGGGTTCGGTTTCCTGACCAGCCGCCATGTCTCCGAAAGCGACCAACCCATTTTTGAGAACCTGCGGGAGAAGGGGCTGCTCTATCGGGTGGACGACTACACCCACCGCTACCCCGTCTGCTGGCGCTGCGGCACCGAACTGGTCTTCCGGCTCGTGGACGAGTGGTTCATCTCTATGGACGAACTCCGTTACGATATGATGGACGTCACCCGGCAAATCCGCTGGATTCCGGAGTTCGGCCTGGAGCGGGAACTGGACTGGCTGCGCAACATGCACGACTGGATGATCAGCAAAAAGCGGTACTGGGGGCTGGCCCTGCCCATCTGGGAATGCCACCAGTGCGGACGCTTTGAGGTCATCGGCGACGAGCACGAATTGCGCCAGCGCGCCGTCGCCGGATGGGAGGAGTTTGAGGGCCACACTCCCCACCGCCCGTGGGTGGACGCCGTCCGCATCGCCTGCTCCCGTTGCGGCGCAGAGGTCTCCCGCATCCCCGACGTCGGCAATCCGTGGCTGGACGCCGGGATCGTCAGTTTCAGCACCCTCCAGTATCGCACCAACCCCGACTACTGGCGGCAATGGTATCCGGCGGACTTCATCTCCGAATCCTTCCCCGGCCAGTTCCGCAACTGGTTCTACAGTTTGCTGGCGATGGCGACCGTCCTGGAGAAGTCCCCGCCCTTCCGGGTCTGCTTCGGTTACGCCACATTGCTGGCCGAGGACGGTCGGGAGATGCACAAGTCCTGGGGCAATATGATTGAGTTCAACGAGGCCGCCGACCGGATGGGCGTGGACGTGATGCGCTGGCTCTACTGCCGCCAGAAACCGGAGCAGGACCTCCTCTTCGGCTACGGCAAGGCCGACGAGGTGCGCCGTCAGTTCATCCTGCCCCTCTGGAACGCGTACGTGTTCTTTGTGACGTACGCGCTACTGGACGAGTGGACGCCGGAGGAGGGCCGCGGGCAACCGGCCGAGTACACCCAACTGGACCGCTGGATTCTGGCCCGCCTGCACCAGGTGGTGGCGAAGGTCACGGAACGGCTGGACGACTACGACGCCTACGGGGCCACACTGGCGGTGGAACCGTTCGTAGATGACCTGACCAACTGGTACATCCGCCGCAGCCGCCGCCGGTTCTGGAAGAGCGAGCACGACGCCGACAAGAACGGTGCCTACCTGACCCTCTACGAGGTGCTCACGACACTCTGCCGCCTGCTGGCGCCGTTCATCCCCTACCTCACCGAGGCGATGTACCAGAACCTGGTCCGTTCGGTGGACCCACAGGCCCCCGAAAGCGTCCACCACACCGACTGGCCCCAGGCCGACCCGGCAGCCATAGACGAGGCGCTGCGGGCGCGGATGGCGCTGGCCCGCCAGATGGTCACCCTGGGGCACTCCGCCCGCAACAGCGCCAATATCAAACTGCGCCAGCCGCTGGCCCGCGCGCTCTTCCACCTGGAGCCCCAGGTCGGGGCGCTGGACGGGGAACTCCTGGAAGTGGTGCGGGACGAGTTGAACGTCAAGGAACTGATCGCGGTGGAGAATGTGGACGACCTGGTCTCCTATCGGGTGTTGCCCGATAACCGACTCCTGGGGCCGAAGTTCGGGGCGCGCTTCCCGGCGGTGCGGGCGGCGCTGGCCGCGCAGGACCCGCGGGCCGTAGCGCGGCGGGTGCGCTCCGGCCTACCGGTCCATCTTCTGGTGGAGGGCGAGGAGGTGGAACTGGCCTCCGAAGAGGTGCTGGTGCAGGAGGTGCCGCGGGAGGGGCTGGCGGTGGCCTCGGAGCGGGGCATTACCGTCGGCGTGGACACCGTCCTCACGCCCGAACTGGTGGCGGAGGGGCTGGCCCGCGAGGTGGTGCGGCGGGTGCAGAACCTGCGCAAAGAGGCGAACTTCAACCTGGACGACCGCATCGTACTCCGCTACCAGGCGGAGGGGAAACTGGCGGAGGCGATAGAGGCCTGGCGGGACTACATCGCCGCGGAGACCCTCAGCGTGGACCTGGGGGCAGGCGAACCGGAAACCGGTATGGCCGTCGCCGAGGACCGGGTGGACGGCATGCGGCTGCGGCTGGGCGTCCGGCGGGTGAGTCGGTGATTGGGGATTGGGGTTGGGGATTGGGGATTGGGAATTGGGGTTCGGGGCGTATGCGTCAATTCAGATTCCAGCGACTGGGAGTCGCCCCGGGAGGGCCTTCGGCCGACGGTCGGCTTTCGCCGACCCCTTTCCATTAGGGATGCCCATTATGGGCATCCCCAAACCCCAGGTTTCAACCCGACGGCGAAAAGCCATAGCCGAAGCGCCCCGCCCGACGCGAAACCGTCGGCTGTAGGGATGGGTTTGAAACCCACCCCGAAGCGCAGCGGAGTGGCGTTCCACTCAAAGAGACAAAGATGGCAAAGATGCTCACGCGCGAGCAATACATCCGAAGGGGAAAACGCCTTCGCAAACTGATGACGATTTTCCTGAAACTCCAGAGCATTCGCCCGCAGAGGAAATCCGCGCGGGATGAAGTCTACATTGACACTGAGTTCGGAAAAGTCAGGACGCTGTGGTACGGATTTGAAAACCCGGAGAAGGCCCCGGTTTACTTTGACCTGCACGGCGGTGGCTTTATCCTGGGAAGCGCCGACATGGATGAAGAGATGAATTTAGAGTTGAAAGAGCAGGTTGGCTGCAAAATCATCAGCATTGATTACGCCAAGGCCCCGGAGTTCCCCTACCCCGTCGCCGTCAACCAGGGGTATGCCGTCGTAAAACACGTCTTTGAAAACGCGGAGAAATACGGGATTGACCGAAACAGAATGGCGATCGGAGGACATAGCGCCGGTGGGAATCTCAGCACGGTGACCTGTATGAAAGCGAAAAAAGAGGGGGAATTCCAGTTCGTGTGTCAAATACTGGATTATCCCCCCCTGGACCTGGCGACCAACCCTCTGGATAAACCGCGCCCCAAAGGCGCCATTCCCCCCTCAATGGCGTTGATATTTAACGCCTGCTACGTTGATCCGAGCCAGGCCAGAGAGCCCTACGCATCACCCATTTACGCGACGCGGGAAGACCTGGAAGGACTCCCGCCTGCCCTGCTCATTTTAGCGGGAGGGGATTCTCTGCACGATGAGGGGTTGAAATACTGCAGAATGTTAGAAGCAGCGGGGGTGATAACAGAGTGCTACGACTACCCCAGGGCTCCCCACGGTTTCACCTATAAGCGGTCCGCAGACTCTGTGGATGCCCGGGCGAAGATGGCGGCATTTCTGAGGAGACACTTCCAGTAAGGATGGAAATGGGGGATGCTAACGGGCATCTTCGCCGCTCGTCAGCATCCCCCACAGGCACATATCGCCACCCCACCCCTATCCCTGACCGTCTTTCCCTTCCCGCCAACCCTGCACCGCGGATAGAATTTCCTCCGGCGCGGTGTGCGCCATATCAAACCAGCGGATGCGCGGGTCGCTGAGGCGGAATCAGCAGTTGGGATTCAGCGATTCAATTCCTCCCGACCCCCCACTACCGACTACCGACT
>CAKZOY010000236.1 GCA_937138275.1 uncultured Chloroflexota bacterium | reverse complement strand
TTGTCAATTTACCTAAATTGCAGCGGTTTTGGGAATCTGAAGGAATAAAATAGCGTAATTCCATGGGGAAAAACCAAGATGATCCTGCGTACGACACAGAAAATCAAAACCATCACAGATACCTTGTCACAATTAAAAGACGCCATTCGACAAGAGTACAGGGCAGAAATTTTGGGCGTCTTTGGCTCTTATGTCCGGGGGGAACAAAGACCGGACAGCGACCTGGATGTTCTGGTTCGCTTCCTACCAGGCGCAACGTTGTTTGACCTGGTGGGTCTGGCTGACTTTCTGGAAGAAAATCTCGGTCTGCGAGTAGACGTGGTCTCCATTGACACTGTCCGAGAAGAGATCAAGGAAAGCCTGCTCAAAGAGGTAGTCTACCTGTGAGAGATCCAGGACTGATACTGAGAGATATTGTTAGCGCCATAGATGCCATTGAACAGTTCGTGGCAGGGATGGACCTGGATGCATTTAAACAAAACGACCTGGTCTCAAGTGCGGTGATTAGAAAATTTGAGATCATCGGTGAGGCCGCCAGAAATGTCCCGGAGACTATAAAAAGGCACCATCCATCTGTCCCCTGGAAAAGAATGGCGGGAATGAGGGATAGGTTGATACATTTCTACTTTGGAGTCAACTATGATCTGGTCTGGGAGACCATTCGCACCGACTTACCCAAAGTCAAATCTCTTGTTCAGCAAATTCTGGCAGAATTGAAAGAAGAGGACCTCTGAGTAGGGAGGCACCTATGCCCATCACCGAACGCGTCGCCCGATTGCGAGAGCAGAGTTTGCAGACCCCGCCCACCCTCTCCACCGAGCGGGCGGAACGGATCACCGAGTTTTACCGCCAGGACCTGGGGCCGATCTCCGCTCCGATGCGCCGCGCCCTCGCCTTCCGCTACCTGATGGAGCACAAGACCATCTACATCGGCGAGGGCGAACTGATTGTGGGGGAAAAGGGGCCCTTCCCCCAGGCCGCCCCGACCTACCCCGAACTCTGTTGCCACACGCTGGAGGACCTGGACATCCTCAACTCGCGGGAGAAAATCCCCTTTCGGGTGAGCCCTGAGGCGCGGCGGGTCTACGCCGAGGTGATCATCCCCTTCTGGCGCGGCAAGTCTATGCGCGACCTCATCTTCCGGGAGATGACTGACGAGTGGAAGGCAGCCTACGAGGCCGGCGTCTTCACCGAATTTATGGAACAGCGCGCCCCCGGCCATACCGTCCTGGACCACAAAATCTACCGCAAGGGGATGCTGGACTTCAAGGAGGACATCCGGCGCGCACTGGAGAATCTGGACTTTCTGAACGACCCCGATGCGTACGACAAACAGGAAGAACTGCGGGCGATGCTCATCTGCGCCGACGCGCTCATCCGCTTCGCCCAGCGCCACGCCGAGAAGGCGCGGGAACTGGCAGCCTGCGAGCCCGACCCGCAGCGGCGGCGGGAACTGGAGCGCATCGCCGAGGTCTGTACCCGCGTCCCCGCCCATCCGCCGCGGGATTTCTGGGAGGCCATCCAGTACTACTGGTTCGTCCATCTGGGCGTGACGACCGAACTGAACACCTGGGACTCCTTCAGCCCCGGACGGCTGGACCAGCACCTCTACCCGTTCTACCGCCGGGGCCTGGAGGACGGGACGCTGACGCGTGAGCAGGCCGAAGAACTGCTCCAGTGCCTCTGGATCAAATTCAATAACCAGCCCGCCCCGCCCAAAGTGGGCGTCACCGCAGCGGAGAGCGCCACCTACGCCGATTTCGCCCAGATCAACCTGGGCGGCCTGCGGGAGGACGGCTCCGACGGGGTCAACGAACTCACCTACCTGCTCCTAGACGTCGTGGAGGAGATGCGCCTGATCCAGCCCAGCGCGTCCATCCAGGTGAGCCAGAAAAGCCCGGACGCGTTCATCAAGCGGGCGGCGCGCATCATCCGCACCGGGTTCGGCCAGCCATCGGTCTTCAACACCGACGCGGTCATCCAGGAACTCCTGCGCCAGGGCAAGAGCATCGCCGACGCCCGCAACGGCGGCACCAGCGGCTGTGTGGAGACGGGGGCCTTCGGCAAAGAGAGTTACATCCTCACCGGCTACCTCAACCTGGTCAAGATTCTGGAGATCACCCTGAACAACGGGGTGGACCCCCGCACGGGGCGGCGGATCGGCCTGGAGACGGGCGACCCCAGGGATTTCGCCTCGTTTGACGAACTCTTCGCCGCCTTTGAGCGACAACTGCGCTACTTTGTGGACGTCAAAATCCGGGGCAGCAATGTCATTGAGCGCCTCTACGCCCGCCATATGCCTGCGCCGTTCCTCTCCCTGCTGATAGACGACTGCATCGCGAAGGGGAAGGACTACCACGACGGCGGCGCCCGGTACAACACCACCTACATCCAGGGAGTGGGCATCGGGAGCATCACCGACTCCCTCACCGCCATCCGCTACCACGTCTACGACCAGCGGACGGTCTCTATGGACGAACTGCTGACGGCCCTGCAGCGCAATTTTGAGGGATACGAGTCGCTCCGCCAGACCCTGCTCCATCGGACGCCCAAGTACGGCAACGACGACGATTATGCCGACAACGTGATGCGGGCCGTCTTTGAGGCGTACTTCCGGGCGGTGGACGGCCGTCCCAACACGAAAGGGGGCCACTACCGCATCAATCTCCTGCCGACGACCGTCCACGTCTACTTCGGTTCGGTGATCGGGGCGACGCCGGATGGGCGCCGGGCCTGGATGCCGCTTTCGGAGGGCATCTCCCCGGTCCAGGGGGCGGACCGGCGCGGGCCCACGGCCGTCCTGCGCTCGGCGGCGAAGATGGACCACGTCCGCACCGGCGGCACGCTGCTCAACCAGAAGTTCAGCCCGTCTCTACTGAAGAGCGATGAGAATCTGGACAAACTAGTCCAGCTCATCCGCGCCTACTTCCGATTGGGCGGGCACCACATCCAGTTCAACGTGGTGGATGCGGCCACCCTGCGGGCGGCGCAGCAGCAGCCGGAGCCGTACCGCCACCTCATCGTCCGGGTGGCTGGCTACAGCGACTACTTCTGCAACCTGACGAAGGCCCTGCAGGATGAAATCATCGCCCGCACGGAGCATGAGACGTTGGGATAATGGTTGTGTCCTTCGTGGTGGTAAAAAAACCACAGAGACGCAGAGGGCACAGAGAAGCAGGGCTTGCGTCGGGCGTCCGCTGGCGTGGACGCCGCCCCGGCGACCGCGCAGGCGGTCGCCCGGCACGAAGTGCCCTCCAGGGGCGGTTTCAACCGCTTGCTGAACAGTTACAATAATTCTTCGTGCCCTTTGTGTTGTCCTTCATGCCCTTCGTGGTGAAGAACAAGGAGGGAGGCCATGGCCATCTCCAATCCGATGCGTCCTTATCGCGGCCGGCTGACCGGCATTCGCGATATAGCGACCGGCATCAAACTCTTCCAGGTAGAACTTCTGGACCCGGAGGGACAGGCGGCCTTCGCCGACTACAAGCCGGGGCAGTTCGCCTTCTTCTCCGCGTTTGGCGCGGGGGAAGCGCCCTTCGGCATCACGTCCACCCCGCGCCGGGGGCCCATCCTGGAGTTCGCCGTCAACGCGCTGGGGCATGTCACCCACACGCTGCACGCGCTGGACGTAGGCGACCCGGTGGGCGTCCGCGGGCCGCTGGGCAACTGGTTCCCGATGGACCGGATTCGGGGCAAGAACGTGGTCATCCTGGGCGGCGGGATCGGCGGCGCCCCGCTGCGGCCCGTCATCCACACCATCCTGGACCATCGGGAGGACTACGGCCACCTGACCATCCTCTGGGCTGCCCGTAGCCCCGACCTGCTGGTCTTCACCGACGAGTTTGACCAGTGGCGCTCCGCCTGGGCCACCGAACTCCACGTCACCGTGGACCAGGCCGGGCCGGGGTGGACCGGCAACGTCGGCCTGATCACCCAGTTGCTGGAAAAAGTGGCTCCATCGCCGGAGAACGCCATCGCCATCACCTGTGGCCCGCCCATCATGATTCACTTCGTCTTCCTGACGCTGAAGAAACTGGGGTTCGCCCCGGAGCAGATGCTGACCACCCTGGAGGCCCGTATGCACTGCGGTATCGGGAAATGCGGACGGTGCAACCTGGGGGATAAGTTCGTCTGCAAAGACGGCCCCGTTTTCTGGCAGTACGAGATCGCCCAATTCCTGGAAGGATTCCTGTAAAACAAAGGAGGAATATGACACCACCGGTAGACCCTATTCTGGTTCGGATCGGCCCCGTAGCGATCCACTGGTATGGATTCCTGATCACCCTCGGGATTTTCCTGGGGGCGATCTACGCCGCCCGCCAGGCGCCCCGTAAGGGGATTCACCCCGACCACATCTGGAACGGTCTGATCATCTGCATCATTCTGGGCATCATCGGTGCCCGGCTCTACCACGTCTTCTCCAGCCCGCAGGGCGGAAGTTTGGGATGGGAGTGGTACCGGCAGCATCCGGAGGACATCCTAAAAATATGGCAGGGCGGACTGGGCATCTACGGCGCCCTGATCGGCGGCATCCTGGGGGTGATCGTCTACGCCCGCTACCACAGGCTTCCCATCCTGGACTTGCTGGACCTGGGCGCGCCGGGGGTGGCGCTGGGGCAGGCCATCGGCCGCTGGGGGAACTTCATCAATCAGGAACTGTACGGCCCGCCCACTGGCTCCTCCTGGTGGGGGGTCAAGATTGACGCCGAGCACCGCCTGGCAATGTACCCCATCAGCCAGTATCCGGAGGACACCCTTTTCCATCCCACTTTTCTCTACGAGTCCCTCTGGTGCCTGATGCTCTTTCTGGTGCTGGCCTACCTGCAGACGAAGCGGGCCGACCGACTGCGGAGCGGGGACATTTTCGTCGGCTACATTGTGGGCTACTCCGCGGGGCGGTTCTGGATTGAGTTCTTCCGTCCCGACGCCTGGATGGCGGGCCCGCTGGCAGCGGCCCAGTGGGTCGGGCTGGCGCTGATCGCGGCGGGCGTCGCCTTGCTGGTCCTGCGCCGCCGCGGTGATTAAAAACCACAGAGACGCAGAGGGAGAGCAGCGGATGAGAGATGAATCGTTTAAGCCAGGCGTTGCAATCCAATGGCTGGAAGAAGAACTGGCCGGGGACCAAACTCACGGCCGTAATATCCTGACCAAACTACGCCAGCAAGGCGAAAGTGCAGGGGGTACTCTTGCTGCCGTCTTTCGGGCATACCGGGAGTGGGTAGAACAAAACCGGGTGCGCGGGTACACCCCAGATGTGATTCGGAAACGGGTAGAGGCGTTAAACCAGTATAAGGGGAAAGTTGCCGACGCTCCCTTCTCTCCCCAGTCCAAGTTCCATTCCAGTATCCTGGAAGAGTTCCTGTACTACCTGTTCCGGGATCTGCTGAATGAAATCAACCAAAAATCTGCGGAAGAAAATGTCTCCCAGACCATCGGCGTAGGCGGGATTCGTGCTTATAGCAGCCTGTACTTCGCCCCGGAGAACCTTCCCGCATTTCTTCGCTCTCCGCGAATGCGCATCCACGAGAAAGACCAGGATTTTGCCATCTACCGCAGGGTGGAGATTCAGGCGGACGGCGAACGCCGAATCGTCAATGTGCCAGTAGTTTCTATAGAGTGCAAGACCTACATTGACAAGACAATGCTGGAAGGGTCCGTCGCCACTGCGGAGAAAATCAAAATGGGCAACCCGTACTGCCTTTTCATTGTGGTCACTGAGTGGTATGATGTAAGTTACGAGGTGGACCCGAAGTACTCACGGATAGACCAGATTTATGTCCTGCGGCGAGAGAAACGCCGAGCGTCCACTTCAAGCCTCATCCACGCAGATGTGGTGATAGACTTGTTTGAACTGGTTCGGGATCATCTCCGAAGAGAATGGTCGCAGATAGAAGAGAAAGTGAAACGAGAGGGGAAAGTGCTGTGAAATCCGGTCGGGAAGAAAAGGTCCGAGACAAAAA
>CAKZOY010000235.1 GCA_937138275.1 uncultured Chloroflexota bacterium | reverse complement strand
ATCCACCAGACAGGGGGCGGGACCGGTTTCTCCTTTTCCCGCCTGCGCCCCAAAAACACCGTCGTCCTCTCCAGCGGCGGGAAGGCCACCGGCCCGGTGGGCTTTATGCGGGTTTACGACGTGGCCTGCGAGATTATCAGCCAGGGCGGTACCCGCCGGGGGGCCAATATGGCCGTCCTGCGGGTGGACCACCCCGACATTGAAGAGTTCATCACCTGCAAACAGGATGAGCACACCATCACCAATTTCAACATCTCCGTCGGAGTGACCGACGCCTTTATGCGGGCCGTGGAGAACGACGAGGAATGGGAACTCCGTTTCCCCGATGTCTCCGTCCCCGCGTATCGGGAATTCAACGGCACGCTGGAGGATGCAGAAGCAGCGGGTATCCCCGTTCGGACGTACAAAAAGGTGCGGGCACGGGAGATTTTTGACCAGATCGTCGCCGGTGCCCACCGCAATGGCGAGCCGGGGATGCTCTTCCTGGACACGATGAATCGGGATAACCCCTGCCCGCACCTGGGCAGGTACGAAGCGACCAACCCGTGCGTGATCGGCGATACCTGGGTGGTGACAGAACAAGGCCCCGCCCAGGTAGAACAGATTATCGGTCAACCGGTGCGTCTGCTGGTCAACGGCCGTTTTCATCCCACTTCTGCGGAGGGGTTCTTCTTCACCGGCGAACGGGAGGTCCTGGAAATCCGCACCCAGCGCGGTTTTCGGATCACCGTTACCCCGAACCATCCGCTCCGAGTGGTCACCCGTATGACCCGCTACTGGCTGGAATCGGATTGGCGACCGGCCGGAACGCTGCGGGTGGGCGACCGGGTCCTCCTGGGAGAGCATCGGGATGCCGCCTGGGAAGGCCGCGGGACGTGGGAAGAGGGATATTTGCTGGGACTCCTGGTGGGCGACGGGACCATTACCGCCGGGGAAACGGTCATCTCCGTATGGGGAGACGGGCCTGGCCCGGAGGCCGTTCGTCGGCGGGCGGAGGCCATACTCTCCCAGTTGCCCCACTGCGCCGACTTTCAGGGTTTTGTTCCGGTCAAAGAGCGCGGAGAATACCGTATGAAATCCAGGTCCCTCTACGACCTGGCGCGTGCCTACGGCCTTTCCGAAGAGTTTAAGGGCATTTCCACCGAAATAGAGCAAGCCAGCAGTCGCTTCTACGAAGGGTTTCTGTGCGGTCTGTTTGACGCGGACGGT
>CAKZOY010000234.1 GCA_937138275.1 uncultured Chloroflexota bacterium | reverse complement strand
CCAGTTGCTGCCCACATGCTCAACCGGTACACGTCCGGTGAGTTGCTCGTAGAGCACCGGCATCGGAATGATCTCCACCCCCAGTTCCAGAGAGTCCATCAGGATCTGCAGTAATTCACCGTTGACCTCATGGGTAATGGCGAGGACGAGGGTAGTAACATTGTGCCGAGTGATAAGGTCTTGCAAGCCATGGCGGTTACCGAGGACTGCGCATTGCAGATTGCGAATTGCGGATTGCGGGGTTTCTGCTCTCTTACCCTCCTGTTCCCCCCCACTCTCCGACTCCCACACTCCCTTGCCCAATTTCGCTGGGTCGTCGTCCGCAAAGCCGACGATCTCATAGAGCCCGCCGCCGTACTCGGTCAGGGCTTCCGCGATCGTGCGCCCGGCCCAACCGGCGCCGATAATCAGCACGCGCCGCCGGAAGAGGGGTTGCGCCAGGGCGAGAGTATACAGCCCGCGACCGACCACAGGGAGAGCCGCAACGATGAGGGAAAAGGTGAACAGGAAACGGCGGGATGGAGGTAAGGGAGGGGTGAGATACGGAATCAGCAGGTAAACGACCGCAGTGATCAACCCGGCCTTGAGCACGGCCAGGGCCGCGGTGGAGAAGCGGCTGGCTACCCGCAGGTCGTAGGCGTCAAAGGCATGGGCCAGGGGTAACCAGAGCGCGCTCAGAATCAGGAACCACAGGGGATGCCGGATAAGCTGCTGCCAATCCAAACCGTATTCCGGTCGCAGGGCCAGCGCCAGGAGCAGGGCGCCGTTGATGGACAGCAAATCCAGCCCCATCAGGAGCGCGCGGCGCTCAGAGAAGGGGAGGGCGAAGAGACGGCGGCCAATCTGATAACGGTCACGCATCCGTTGTTCCGTTGAGGTATAGATTCTGGGTTCGTTCATACAGTGTCCCTTTGACATTCATATACAAGAAAACGGGTACCCTTTCGCCTCCAACACTCGCTTATAGATAAAAAGCCACCGCTGGACAATTTTCTCTGTTGCAAACCGTTCCTCGGCCAATGTGCGAGAGGCCTTACCCAAGGACTCCCGCAGAACCGGATCGGCCAGCAGAGCAATGATCGCTTCGGCCAGGGCCTCCGGGTCTCTGGGCGGAACGCGCAGACCATTCACACCGTCCAGCACCACCTCCCCGCATCCCGGCACATCGGTAGCCACCAGGGGCTTCCCCATTGCCGCTGCCTCCACCAGAACCTGGGGGATTCCTTCTCTATAAGAAGGCAGCACCGCCACGTCGGCGAGAGCCAGAAGTTGAGGTATGTCCTGGCGAAATCCCAGGTAACGGATAACTCCTTCCTCCGCCCACGCCTGAAGTCTATGAGAGGAGATACTGGCCGGGTTCCCCTCATCGGGAGGGCCAACCAGCAGAAAGACCGCCTCGGGCATTTTCCGCCGGACCAGGCGGGCTGCAGCGACAAACTCCCCCACCCCTTTGTGCCACAACATCCGGGAAATCATCAGCGCTACCGGAGCGGTGACTTCAATCCCCAGCCTTATCCGCAATTCCGCTCGCTGCTCCTGAGAAATTGCCTCCGGGTGAAAGAGAGATGTATTCACCCCTTCTCCAGGAATGATTTCAGCAAAACAACCGTTTCCTAAGAGACGCCGATCATCGTCATTAAGAAAGACGACCGCGTCTGTTTGCCGGAGGGCTGCTTTGTATAGATAAGTGAGCATCAGGCGCAACCTGCGAGTCTTTCCATCCGATTCGGTCCAGAAATATCCCAAGCCCGTGACGGTAGCAATTATTGCCGGCACACGAGCCAGCCTTGCTGCTATAGCGCCATACAAGTTGGGCTTGATTGTGAAATGATGAGCGACAGTTGGCCGCCGCTGAAGGTAAATCTGATACAAGTACCAAAGCGAGCGCAATTCTGTCACTGGATTGAGGCTCCGGCGGTCCAGGGGCCAGCACTCCACCTGGCAGCCAAGTTCTCTCAACCGCTGGACATACGGCCCTGGCGGCCCCACTGCCATCAAATCCGCGCCCGACCTCTGGAGCGCTTGTATTAGAGGACGACGCCAGAGCCAGAGG
>CAKZOY010000233.1 GCA_937138275.1 uncultured Chloroflexota bacterium | reverse complement strand
GCTTGTAGTCCGCCACGAAGCGCAGCGGAGTGGCGTTGAGGCGCCACTCCGCCGCTCCGTAGCGCACTACGAACCATCACTTTTCTATCCGGAAAATCATCCCATCCGACCGCCCCATCACCTCCGGGAAGTACATCTCGTAGGCCGTGGCCGGAAGGACCCGATACTCCCCCGCCAGCCCTACCTGCAGGAGATAGGTGTACTCGTAGGTGCCGCGCGGGAGTTCTGTGGCGAAGAGCACCAGTTTCTCGTCCCGCAGGTCGGTGTCGGCGAACCACCACCAGCCCCAGCCCCACCAGCCCCAGGGGCTCCGGACGTCGGTGCGGCGAAGTTCCGGCCGCTCCCCCACCACGCTCGTCGTCTGCAGACTGGTATCCACCGGGTCGGTGCCCGCCGGGAACGGGTCCTCCACCACCACGTAGTTCAGGTCGCTGGGGGCGATAATCGTCAGCCGCACCCGCAGCAGGTCTCCCACGCGCGCCGTCGTCACCGGCTCGCAGTCCTCCTCGCAGTCCGCCCGCTCATAGACCCGCCCGACGACGACCCCGCGGTTCAGCGCCTGCACCTGCTCCACCGGCAGGTAGCCCCGCAGATGAACGGTGTAGTAGAGCCGGCCCGGCCCTTCGCCCCGCGCAATCGCCACCCGGTTCGCCTGGTCTATCAGCAGGTCCCGGATCGCCACCCGCAACTCCGTCACCTCCTGCACCGTCTCGGGGGTGACCTGACCGGAACCGATCTCCCGACCGTTGACCTGCACGCCCCAGGAGTAGTTCCCCTCCAGTTCGCGGGTCGCCAGCAGCCAGTCGGTCAGGGCGATGAGTGCCCAGACCGTCTCCTGGGTGGTCTCCCAGTGGTCGGCGGTGCGCGCCCGCATCAGCCAGCGGACGACGTTGGGCGCCAGCGGGTTCTCGGAATCAAACCGCGCCAGCAGCGCCAGCACGATGGCCGTCGTGCGCGTGTCCGTGTTCCAGTTCCAGGAGTCCGGCTGCGCCTCCTGCCAGTGCACCCCTGTCCCGCTCACAATCGCGGCATTGTTCAAGTCGGCCAGGATGGTGTCAATGCGCGGGTCGTTCGGGTTCAGGATGCCCAGCGCCAGCGCCAGGTACGCCCGCCCGTAGTACCCCAGCCGCCCGCGCACCTCGTAGAGGGACGCCAGCCGGCTCTCATCTTCCACTCCGGCCTCCGTCAGGACGTAGAGGATGAACGCCTGCCGGTTGGCAACCCGTGCATCCTTCAACTGGTCCACAGGCAGGGGTTGCCGTTTCAGGTAACCGATCCCCCGCTCCAGCACCCCCTCGTCCACCGCAAACCCTGCCTCTTTCGCCTTCACCAGTCCGAAGACCACGTAAGCGCTGGTCAGCGGGTTGGATTTGTCGTTCTCCCACCAGCCCCAGCCGCCGTCGGAGTGCTGACGCTGATAAAGTCCCTGGACGGCCCCCGCCACCAGGTCGCGCAGTTTCGCCTCCAGGTCGGGCTTTGCCAGCCCCAACTCCTTCAGCGCCCGGTAGGTGAGCACATTGGGCAGGAATCGGGAGACCAGTTGCTCAGTGCACTCGTAGGGGAAGTGCTCCAGGTACTTGAGCCCGCCGACCATCCCCGCAGCCAGCGACGGCTCCAGTTTAATCGTCAGGTCGCCCTGGGTGGTGTCTATCGTCGGCGGGATGGCCACGCCTTCCAGGACGCTGCCCTTATCGGCCAACTGCCCGGCCGTTCCCACGACCTCCACCGCCGAGTAGCGGTAGACGGGCAGATACTGATCGGGCGGGAGGCCCGCCGGAGGCTTGACCGCATCGGAGAGGCCTCCGCCGCGGGCGCGGAACACCAGGTCCACTCGCTCAGAAGCCAGGTCGCGCGGCACCTCCAGCGTCCAGTCCACCCGCACCTTGCCGCCCGATGGGATGGAGACCATCTGGCGGGAGTCGCCCAGGATGTTCGCCCCCTGGGCCTCCAGCGAGACCTCCACCTCCAGTGTCTGGCGGGTGTTGTTGTGTACCACGGCACCTACGTCGGCCCGGTCGCCCACGACGAAGAAGCGCGGCGTCACCGGCCGCACCAGCAGGTCCTTTGTGGAGAGGAACTCCAGTTCCGCCTGGCCGACCAGGAGCGGATGCTCTTCGTCCGTGCCGCCCGCCACCGCCCGGGCGTCTATGTGCCAGGTGGTCAGTTGGTCCGTCAGTTTGAAGGAGACACTGGCCCGACCGCGGGCGTCGGTGCGGATAGAGGGCGCCCAGAAGACGGTATCGGGGAACTCCTGACGGATGAACTCCGCCCCCATCGGTGCCTCCACACCCCCGCCGCCGCCCTTGGCCTCACGGGCGATGCGGACGTTGATGCGGTCCACGGCGATGGAGAGGTTATCGGCGGTGCGCACGCCCAGCCCGCGCCGGCCGTAGAAGGCCTCCACGATGGACGGGGCGTTGGCCGGGGCCAGGGTCAGGACGGACTTATCCACCACGCCGATGCCGACCTCCGCCTCTACCGGTTTCCCCTCGCTATCGGTCACCTCTATCTGCAGGTTGACGGTCTCCCGCGGGCTGTAGTGCTCGCCCTTCGCCAGGTCCCGGTCCGGGGTGATGCGCACCGTCAACTCCTGCTTCTCCAGGGAGACGGTGAAACCGACGTACCCGACCCGGTAGGCGGGGACAGGATTGGTCTCGTCCACGCCCTTGACGATGACGACGGAGACGAAGGCGTTGGGGGCCATTTCGGCGGTGATGGGCAGTTCTATCGTCTCGGCGTTGCCGGGCAGGGTCTGCACCCAGTGCCGGATGATGTGGCCCCGTTCCACGGTGAAGAGCGCCCGCACCGGGCCCTGGAACGGGGACGGGATGAGGATTTTCGCCACCTCGCCGGGGCGGTACTCCCGCTTGTCGGCGATCAGGTAGATGCGGTCGTTGTTCTCCTGCCGCCAGGAGACGTATTCCCGGCCGGAGACCCACAACCAGGTGGCGGAGAGGATGCGGTTGCCGCGGGCGTCCGTCCCTTCCGCTTTGATGATGTACGAACCGCCCGACGGCGGGATGAGGCCGACCGTTGCCTCGCCCTTATCGTTCGTGGTAACGGTCGTCGTCGCAACCACCGTGTCGGAGACCGTCCAGGTCCAGTAGAGGTTGCCGTACTGGTCCTCTTCCTGGACGTTGAGCCACTCCCGGCGGTTCAGGGTGACGGTGAGGGGGATACGGGCGACGGGTTTCCCGTCCCAATCCACCGTCCGAACGTCTATCTTTTGCTCCTCTCCGGCGACGCCGACGTACTGTTGCGGGCGCAGGCCGATGTAGAAGAGCCCCTTATGGACCAGGACCTGGGCGCGGTTGCTGACGGACTGGTCGGTGACGTCGGTGACGGTGGCCTCTATCGTGAACTGCTGGCTGAAGAGCGCGTCGCCGATGTCGGCGGGGACGGAGAAGACGAAGCGGCCCTGGGCGTCGGTGACGCCCTCGCCGTCGGCGACGACGCGGCCCCAGCCGGGGACTTCCTGCGGCTGCCACCAATCCCAGCGGCTGGTATCGGTCCAGTCCCACCAGCCGGGGACGTCGGGGCGGAACCAGTAGTCCTGTGTCAGAAGGGTCCAGCGGACTCTGGCGTCGGTGACGGGGCCGCCGAAGAAGTAGGTGGCCTGGACGACGACGTTGATTTTATCCCCCGCCAGCACCTGGTCTTTATCGGGGGTGACGGTGACCTGAAACTCCGGGCGACGGTAGGCGGCCACCTGGAAGCCGACGCCGCTGGTCTGTTTCCCGTATTTCACCTCAATGAAGTAGTACCCCAGACCGGCCTCTTCCTCCAGGGTGAACTGGCCGTTAAAGGTGCCGAACTCGGAGAGGGGGAGCGTCGTCTCGTAGATTTTCTCCCCCTGGTCGTTGCGGACGGTGACGGAGACCTCGCCCGAGGGGAGGGAGTAGCGGACGTCGTTCTCGGCGCGGATGACGCCGCGGAAGTAGACGGGCTGCCCGGGGCGGTAGATGGGTCGGTCGGTGTAGACGTAGATGCGATAAGGCTGGGCGTAGAACTCCGAGGCGAGGCCGAAATCCCAGGGGCCGATGCCGGAATACCAGTCGCTGTGGACGACGGCGAAATCGTCGCTGCCGGGGGTCCCGGAGAAGGCCAGGAAGGGCGTCCAGAGGTCTTCCAGCGGCGGGAAGCCGGTGCGGAAGACGCCGTCCCGGTCGGTGCGGCCGCTGGCCGTCACGCTGGCCCCCTGGACGGTCACGTGGAGGCCGGCGATGGGCTTGCCGGTGTCCAGGTCGGTGGCCCAGACCAGGGCCTCCCGCTGGGCCAGTTTCAGCGTCAGATGGGTGCGGGAGACAACCAGGATGTGGCGGGAGACTTCCCATCCCCGGCGGCGGGTCTCCGGCGCGCTCACCTGCAGGAAGTAGAGGCCGGGAGGCAGGGGGCTTTTATCTTCGGTGAGGTCAATGCGCTTGTAGCGGGCCTCATTGAGCGGCGCCTCCACGGGCACGGTCCAGCGTCGCACCAGGTTCTGATCCGGCGGGGAGAAGGAATCCCACACCGACCACCATTCCCCGGTGGTCAGGCGGCGGAATTCATCCCAGGTCAGGCGGTGGAGCGCGACATCCACCTGGGTGACGTTGAGATGGGAGATGTAGACGTAGGTGGAGGTGTAGGCGTTGTAGAAGCCGATGTTCCCGGGCACCTGGAGGTAGACGGCCGGGTCCAGGGCGCGGGTGGTGAACCGGACGGTGGTATCCTGACCGATGGTCGTGCCGTAGGGGTCGGCCATTTTCCCGCCCAGGCGGACTTCGTAGGAGGCGGAGGGGTCCGGGCCGAAGGAGACCACAAAGGCGTTGTCCCACTCGTTCCAGTAGGAGTAGACGCGGGTGGGGGTGGGGACGATGGTGATGTTCGGCATCAGGGTGGAGAGGTCCATCGGCGAGGCGAAGTGGATGATGAAATCGGTGCTCGGTTCGGCTGTCTTCGTGCCATCGCTCGGATGGGTGTACAGGATAGCGGGGCGGGGGACGGTCCGGAACGAGTACTGGTACTCGGCCTTCAGGGGGGCGTTCCCCACCCGGGAGCGGGCCGATTGGTCAATCCGGATGACGTAGATGGTGTCGTACTCCAGCATCCGGTCCGGGACGAAGGTCAGCACCGTATTGTTCTCGCTCCAGGAGAAGCGGCCGGGGACCGCGGTCTCCTGGTTTAGCGGTTTCAGGGAGAAGGCAGCCTGGGTTGCGGCGCGGTCCATCGGCATACTGAAGGTGACGGTGATGGGCCGGTTGCGGGCGACCTGGACGGAGGCGGTTGGGGGATCCACGAAGAGCACGTAAGGGTTCTCAATGCTGAATTTCCAGACGAAGTCCTCTTCCAGGACGCCGCCGGTGGTGTCGGAGAGGCCGGCGGGGACTTTCGCCGTGTAGGTCTGGCCGGGGACGAACCCCTCTTTGGGCCGGAAGACGTAGATGGAGGTGTTGACCCATTCGCCGGTCCCCTCCACAGGCGGGTCAAAGACCACTGGGACGGGCATATCCATGGTTGGCGCGCTGACCAGTTGGAGGGGGACGACGGGGCGGTTGAACATCACGGTGATGGCGGAGTCGGGAGCGATGTCCTGGGTGTCGGGCTCGGGGATGACCTGGGTCACCTCCAGGTAGCCGACGGTGGCGAAGGTGAAGGCGATCTCCTCCCGCAGGGGAAGCCCTTTGGCGGATTTCGCCGTGGTGTCCATGTAGACGCGGTAGCGGGTGGCCCGCTTCCAATCCACCTTGGGGGTGAAGACCAGGGTGACGGGGTCGGGCCAGGAGAAGGTGCCTTCCACCCGGGGTTCAATGCGGAAGGCGGCCTCCACCGAGGCCCGATCCATCGGCTGGTCAAAGACCAGGCGGATGGGCCGGTCCAGGGGGGTCTCCTCGCCCCGCGCCGGGGAGCGGACCAGGAGGAGCGGTTGGGTATCCGGGAGGGGTGGGGTGGCGGGAGTGGGGGTCGGGCGCGGGAGAAGGAAAGGTGGGATACAGGAGAGAACCAGGCCGACCAGCAGAATGACCAGCAGTGGAATTGTCCAGAATCGTTTGCGACTCATAAAGTCTCCTTTCCGGATGCGGGATCCGGGGGCGTGGCTTGGGTTGTGTGATGCGTGTTCCGTATTCCGTGTTGCGTGTTGGGTGTTGGGTGCTCCGGGCTGTTTGGGAAAGAGGCAGGTGGGTACGGGACGGTTAGGTGGGAGCACGGTGTATGTCAGTATACCACAAAAAGCAGAAATCGGGAAATATGGCGAAATGTGAGCCCAGGGTGCAATCCGTAACCCGCCACGCACTCCCGTCATAAAAAATAGACGTCAAACGGTTATCCGGAGTTCCCATTCGGGGAGCGGCGCGCCCGTGAAAGGGTGGAACGAATGGCTGCGCAAGCCCCCTCAGCCGTTCTCACTTTACATTTTCCAGCATTATGCTATCATGAAATCAATTCACCGAACGCGTTATGCGAAATACCATTCCGGAAACTCTCTACCAGACGAAGAGATATGGCCGATAAACCGCTGACCCGACGACAGGAACAGGCACTGGAGACCCGAAACCGCATCTACAACGCCGCCGTGGAACTGATGGAGCGGAAGGGGTTTGATAATATCACCATTGCCGAGATCAGCCGGGCGGCCGGTGTTTCTGTCGGGGCTTTTTACCACTACTTTGAATCCAAAAACGATATCCTGGCGGAAATCTTTCGCCGTGCCGACGAGTACTTTGCCACAGAGGTGGCCCCTAACCTGGGGGAGAAGCCCGTTCCTGAGCAGATTCTGGAGTATTTTGACCATTACGCCCGGTTCAACATCGCCAGCGGCGTGGAGATGATCCGGCAACTTTTCAACCCCAAAGTCAAGTTCTTCACCCGGCAGGACCGGCGGATGTTGAGCCTGCTGCAGGACCTGATCCGCAAGGGGCAGGAGCGGGGGGAAATTCGGGGAGATGTCTCCCCGGAAGAGGCGGTCCGACTACTGTTCATAATGGCCCGGGGAGTGGTGTTTGATTGGGGACTCCACGAAGGGAGTTACGACCTGGAAGCAATGATGCGCGCCTGTATCGGGCGCCTCGTCTCCACGCTCAGACCATAGAATCGGCCGCGGGGTTCTGCAGGTCCAGCACTGCAGAACCCCGCCTTGCGTCCTCACGCGTCGCCCATCATACTCTGCAGGACTTCTATCCGCGCCGCGCGCTTTTTCGCTACCCGCGAAAAGGCCCTCGGAATCGTCGCCAGAAGCGATTGGGTCTGCTCGGCGATCTGGAAATACAGGTCGGAAACTCTCCTCTCCAGGCTCACCGCTATTTCCAGCGCCTCCTGGAGGCCCGCGTTCTCCGGCAGCGATACTTCCACCGCGGCGAGGTCCAGACCCTTGCACGAAAACGCCGTTTCCAGCGCGTCGGAGACGGTCTCCTGGTACGTCCGCACGAGAAAGGTCTTGTTCTTCCTGCTCTCTTCGGCGAAACCGAGGAACTCTTCGCGGCCTTTTGCAAATCGGGAGGCCAGTTTCTCGTAGAAGGCGGCAGAATTTTCCTCTACTTCCTCCGCCAGGCACATAATGGCCGATGCTGTCAACTCCCCTTCTGCCATCAGAACCACCTCTGGATGACCACTCTGCTTTCGGTGAAGAAGCGAATCGCCTCCATTCCCTGACCGTGGAGCGTGCCGAAAAACGACTCTTTCATCCCGCTGAACGGGAAGAAGGCCATCGGCGCCACGATGCCCACATTGATGCCGATGTTGCCGCATTCGGTCCAGTACTGGAACTCGCGCGCCCACTTGCCATTGCGGGTGAAGATGGAAGCCGCGTTCCCGTAGGGGTTGGAGTGAATCATACCAATCGCTTCTTTCAGACCTCCGGCCTTCATCACGGTAGCCACCGGACCGAATATCTCTTCCCTGCCGATGGTCATATCCGGGGTGACGTCCTCAAAGATGGTCGGCCCCAGGAAGCAGGTGTCGGGGTAATCGCCCACGATCACCGGTTTCCTCCCGTCCAGCCGCAGTTTCGCTCCCTCAGCGATACCTTTTTCAATGTACCCCACAATTTTCTCTTTCTTGTGAGCATCGCGTACGGGCCCCATCTGGATGGTGTCGTCCAGGCCATACCCGATGCGAATCCTGGAGGCCGCCGCGGCGAAGGCATCCGTGAATCGCCGGTAAAAGGCGTCAAACTCTGCTCCGGAAAGCCCCTCGCCAACCACAACCACGTTGGCGATCGCCAGGCAGCGCTGGCCCGCGTTGCCGAAGCATGAGGTCAGACATGCCGCGACGGTGTTATCCAGATCGGCATCGGGCATAATCAGGGCGAAGTTCTTGGCGCCGGCCTGGGCGATGACACGCTTGCCCGTCTCACCGCACCGGCGGTAAATCACTTTGGCGACGGGGGTGGAGCCGACAAAGCAGATGCCCTTGATATCCGGATGGTCCAGCATTGCCCCGGCAGCCTCCACTCCCCCATGGACCACGTTCCACACCCCCGGAGGGAACCCGGCCTCTTCGGTCAGTTCCGCCAATTTGGTCTGGCTGATGGGGGTCTCGGGGGACGGCTTAATGATGACACAGTTCCCCGTGGCGACGGCGTAGGGCGCAAACCACAGGGGGATCATCAGGGGGAAGTTGAAGGGGCTGATGATGCCGAATACCCCCAGCGGCTGCCGGATGACATACTCATCAATTCCCGCGGCGATATCCTCCAGGTTGTAGCCCATCATCAGGGTGGGGATGCCCGTCGCCACCTCCACATTCTCAATGCCCCGGCGCGTCTCCCCGCGCGATTCGTCAATGGTCTTGCCGTGCTCCATGGTCTGGATGCGGCTCAACTCCTCAAAGTGCTCCTCCAGCAGTTCCTTCAGCCGGAAGAGACAGCGGGCCCGCGCCAGGGGAGGCGTGCTGCGCCATTCCGGGTATGCCTCCTTTGCAGCCTCTACGGCCTGTTCCACCTCCTCCCGGGTGGACATAGGGACCCGGGCAATGACCTTGCCGGTCGCAGGATTCACGATGTCCTGCATCTCTCCGCGGGAGCGGACAAACTCGCCACCGATGTAGTTTTTCAGGTCCAGCGGTTTTTTGATGGGTTCTTCTAATAGAGCCATAGCAACCTCCTTAATCGTCTTCTAAGGTCTCGTAGTACGCGTCTCCCAGGTTGTTGGGGTTAAACGCTTTGCGGATTTTGTACTGATACCGGTAAATGGACGGTTGCGGCGCCGAAAGATGGATTTTGTCGCGCACCTCTTTGGGGGGCGTTCTTCCATCTGGGCCGACGGCCGCGGCGTTCCAGTTTTCCATACCCACCCCCCATCCCCGTTTGATCCCGTACTCGGTGCAGGCGCTGAAGAATTTGTAGGTCCCCTCCACCGATTCCCGGTCGTGAGGGTCAAAGCAGGTGAAGTTCTCCCACAGGCATGTGCCTCCGCCACCCTGCCCGCCGATGGGCCCCATCATACAGTCGCCACCGGCGGCGACGATGGCGCCCCGTTTCTCCCATTCCCTCTTGAACTCCGTCACTTCCTCCACATTGGGAGCGCCGTAGTCAGGGACACCTAAAAAGCCAAAACAGCCATCGTATCCCCCGGCGTAAACGAGGTTCAGGTTTTTGTGGCCCAGCCGGAGCAGGTACAAAAGCGCCCAGTCGTGGATTTCGGGCTCCTGCATCGCCTCCACCTTCCAGCCGCCGGTGCGGGCCAGGATTTCGTCCAGCGCCCTCTCCTGCCACTCCAGGTCCCGCGGCGTCATCCCAGCCAGGACGATCTGGAAGTCCCGTCTGGATTCCTCCGTGACCCGCTGCACCTCCGGGTCCTGCAGCAGTTCTTCCAGGTCGCTCAGCGTGCGGTTGGGGTCGGTAAGGATTTTTATCATCGCGAACTTCAGGTCACGGCCGAACATGTTGAACTGCCGGTGGGCGAGGTAACCGATCCCGGTCTCCCAGATGAGATGGACCGCGTCGGTCCACGCTTTCCACGAGGGAAAGGCCAGCGTATAGGCCCGGAAGTTCGGGAGCGAGACCCGGTAGGCCGGGATGATCCCCTCCACGGGGAGTTTGTCCGGACCGGGCCAGGGGAAGAGTTTGATGGCACACTTCGTGAACACGCCCATCGCGCCTTTGGCGCCGGTGGATCCCCGGAAGATGGCCCGCAGGCTGGGCCCCGGGCCTTCGCCGCAGAACCAGCCACAGCCGGAGCCCAGCGCTCCGGTCCGCAGGATTTCGCCCGTCGGCATCACCCACTCCACGCCCAGCATATTTTCGTAATGAGACCCGGCGAACAGGTTGCTCGGCCCGGACCCGAAGTAGGACGTGGCGCTCGCCAGCGGCGAACAACTGCAACCGGCCCCCTGAATGTGCGTATTCAGGCCCACCTTCATCGCCTCTGCCTGCAGGGTTGCCCCGATGACGCCCGGCTCAATGACG